>CAYQJO010000077.1:0-17682 GCA_964417785.1 uncultured Anaerolineaceae bacterium
TCACCGCTTTAGCAGCGTGTAGATGCGGTTGAGCAGCACGCGCTCGCGGATGCTGATGCTGGCGATCATCAGGCACAGCGCAAACATGGAGACGATCAGCGCCATGATCTCCGCCGGCGGCCACCAGAACTCGAAAATCTCCGGCATCAAACTGGCAACGAACACCGCCCCACCGGTCAGCACGGATGTCACTACGAATCCGCGCAGCCCTTGCAGAATCGTGCGCGGGTGCAGGAGATCAATCCCAAAGATGTGCCACGCCACCATCAACCCGTAGAGGATGGCAAAGGTCGTCACGGCACTGCGAGCGATATTCACGTCGCCGTTGGTGTAGGCGTAGGTGATCAAGTACACAATCGCCAGCCCCACCGAGCCGATAAACCCGCTGGTGAGAATGTAGTCGATCACGTCATCGCGGAAGCTCTTGATGAACTTCGGACGCACCACCCCCAGCGCCATCAATCCCGCCGGGACATTGACCGTGCCGAATGCCGCCCAACTGATCTGGACCGGCGTGATCGGGAACGGCAGCGACATCAGCAGCACAAAGATGAACAAGAGCGTGTTGAACATGTTCTTGGTCAGGAACATCTTGGTCGTGCCGTAGATGGTCTGGGTGATCTCCACACCCTGGTTGAACGCCAGCGGCAGCGTGGACATGGCGTTGTTCAACAGCACAATATCGGCCACATCCTTGCTGATCTGCGCCCCGTCGTTCATGGCAATGGCGAGATTGGCCTCCTTCAATGCCGGGACATCGTTCACGCCATCGCCGACCATCGCCACATATTCGCCGCTCTCCTTCAGCGCATGGATGATACGCCGCTTGGTCGTCGGTTCCACGCGGGCGAAGACATCCGCCGACTGCACGACCTGCACCAGTTCGGCATCATCCATCTGCTTGATCTGATTGCCGGTATAGCAAACATCGGTGGCAAGACCGGCACGCTGTGCAATCGCCCGCACCGTCTCCAGGTTATCGCCGGAAATAACCTTGAGTCCCACACCCAGGGTGCGGAATGCCTGCAACGTGGAACGGATGTCGTCGCGTATCTGGTCGCTGATGACGATCAACGCCAGCGGTTCCACACTCCCGGCGATGCTCTCATCCTCAAGCAGAGTCCGGGAGCGGGCGAACACCAGCACACGCAGCCCCCGCCGCGATAAACGGCGCACCGGTTCCATATAATCATGCGTCTCACCCAGGATGCGCTCCGGCGCACCCAGGACCAGCGTTTCATCCGACAGCACAATTGCGCCCCACTTGCGCCGCGAGTTAAACGGAATCTCACGCTGCTTGCGCGGGATGCGCCGGGGACGATCATCGCGCCACACACGGCGGGCAATCGCCCCGGCAGTGCTGTTTTTTACCGACAAATTGTTGGTATACACCCACAGATCATCTTCGATTGCCTGTTCGGTATGGCCGCCCAACGGGATGATTTTGGTCACACTCAGCCGGTTCAGCGTCATGGTGCCAGTTTTATCGAAGCACAACACCGACACATTCGCCATCGACTCGACCGCGTTGATCCGCTGGATGAGTGTCTGGTGGCGGCTCATCTTCACCGCGCCGACGGTCAGTGCCAGGATAACGGTCAGAATCAGACCCTGGGCGACCAGACTGGTGACGAATACGACGGTGTTACGCACCACATCCAGGAAAGGAATGCCGTTGACGTAGCCGTTAATCATCACCATCGGCCCCATGACGAACAGAATCAGCAGCGCCAGTTTGACGATGGTGGCGATGCGATACTGCGTCGGAGTCAATGTATTCTTATACACCTTAGCAATGGCCGAAAGCCGGTTGACCGTACTCTGACGGCCTACCTGAGTCGCCACCATCACGCCTTTGCCAGCGATGCAGAATGAGCCAGAGTAGACACGATCTTCGACCGACTTGTACACCGCGTCGGATTCGCCCGTCAGGTGCGATTCGTCAATTTCCAGGCTGTCACTGTCGATGATTTCGCCGTCAACGGCGATACGGTCGCCCGGTTCGATGGCAATTTTGTCGTCCTTGACCACCTCGTGATCGCTGACCGTGACCAGATCGCCATCACGCCAGACTTTCACCCGCTGTGCGGAAATACTCGCCAGCTTATCCAGCTTACGCTTGGCATTGAGTTCCTGGACCGTACCCATAATGGAGGTGGTCAACACGCTGAAACCGGCGAAGAAGACGGTCGCATAGTCCTGCGAGAACAACACGATCAACAGCAGGACAAACAACAGGATGTTAAAGACGTTCAGGAGGTTATGGCGGATAATCTGCCAGGTGGTGCGCCCCACACGCGCTTCAAAGGCATTGACTTCCCCACGCCGGACCCGTTCCGCAACTTCGTCAGTTGTGAGACCACGATAGGTTTTCTGGCGAGAGAACTCTTTAGGTTGGAAAGTGACGCTCATGCACGCCTCTGGCTGATTTTACACAGATTGTCCCCAGTATACCTGTACGTTGTAATCAACATAAGGTTGCATTCGGTACCGGCAAGTGCCGGATTAGTCCGTCCAGGGTGGTTGTGTGCAGGTGGCAAGTCCGTTGCGGTCGATGACCTGACCGATAAATGCCGCCAGCAGACCCAGACGATGCGATTGCAGTGCAACACCCAACCGATAGGTCGTCGCTACCGCCAACAGGCCGAAGAGCAGCGACAGCCAACGGGTCGCAAGCTCGGTCCACCCCATCAACTCTCCGGTAGGGATGGAAATGAGGTAGTGGAGGGGCGGCCAGGACGCCCCCTGATGCACCCGGGTCAACATAGTGGCAATGTCGGGTGGTCCGAAAATGCTGCCGGTGGAGCGATAGATGTTACGTCCATCCAGTAGATGTCCCCGCGCCCCCAACAGGGCGGCGAGCAGCCAGTATTATGTCGCACCCAAATACCAGAACCTACAAAGTGATCGCCTGGGGATGATCGTCGCTCACCAGATTGGCAGCACCAGCGTTAGATTCGACCTGTGCGACCGTCTTGCAGCCAGGTATCACGCAGGTGACTGCCGGATGTTGCAAGCACCAGGCCAACGCCCATGCTGCCATATCTACGCCTTCCGGCACTTCGTTCTTCTGGATTTCGGCCACCTCTTCCAGACGCGCCCGGACCTGTTCCTGATCCCGCCGTGACCGTACATCGCTTTCGTCGCTGAACACGGTATCCGGCGAATACTTCCCGCTCAGCAAGCCGCTGGCAAGCGGTACCCGCGCCAGCACGCCCAGGTTTTGCTCCTGGCACGATGGAAACACCCGTTCTTCCGGTATTTTGTCCAGCCGGTTATAGATCACCTGGATCACCTCGGAGTTGACCTTATTGGACTGTGCCGTCTGATGTAGATTGTCGTTGCTGCCGATAGATGTACCCAGATGACGTATCTTACCGGCTTTCACCTGCTCGTTGAGGGCTTCCCACATTTCGGGGTTATCGAACACCTCGTCCGAGCCGCTGTGGAACTGGTAAATGTCCACGTAGTCGGTTTGCAGTGCTTTCAGCGATTCCTCAAGCTGCTCGACGACTTCTTTTGCGGTCCAATGGGTGGTGCGGTCGAAGTTGCCATGAAACTTGTGGCCGAACTTGGTGGCAACAATCCAATCTTCACGCTCACCCTTGATGGCCCGCCCCACCATCTGCTCGGAGAGGTGATCGCCGTAACATTCAGCGGTGTCGATCAAATTGATACCGAGTTCTTTGCCCCGCCGAAACATGGCGTCCACTTCCGACTGCTCGAACACCTTGCCCCATTCACCGCCGAACTGCCATGTGCCAATGCCGATCACCGAGACCTTTAACCCGGTACTGCCTAAAACACGGTATTTCATCGAAATTATGCTCCTTTTGTAACGATGCAACCTATGATACCGCATCGGAACACGATTGGACTCAACTGGTCTGGATCACATCCAGGGCGAAGGGACGCTGTGGCTCGACCCCCGGCAGCACCAGACTGCGCGAGTCGAAATTGGTGACGTAAATCCGTCCGTCATGATAGGCGAGATCACTGGGGCCGCGAAAGTTGCCTGCGATATAGGTCAGCACACCGTCTTGCACAACACCCACTGCCCGTTGATCCAGGGCCGCCAGGTAGATGGTGCCGTCGGCAGCAACAGCGACACCATCCAATCCCGGCTTTTCCGCGTCGATACCATCATAAACATACAGCAGGTCTGTCACCTCACCGATACCATAGAGCAGGTCGGTTTCGGCATCCACAACCAGGATCATATCGCGGGTGGGATCATAGGTCATACCAGTCAGCAGTGCACTTTCTGGTGCAGTCCACCACAGTTCGCCCTGCCCGGTTTCATCAAAACGCCAGATTTCACGCCGCCCCCGGTCAGCAGCGTACAGCCAACCCTCCGGGCCGAGAGTCAGATCATCCGGTGAGACAAATCCGTCCTCAATCGTTGCCCATTCCCTCACACCGTCATCAATGGACCAGATGCGCCCGCCTGATGCACGCGGATTCGAGTCGATACGATCCAGGACATAGACCGTGCCATCGCTGCTGACTTCAATCGCAGCCACCGAGCCAATGGACTCGCGAGTGTCGTCCAGTTCGATCACCTCGCCGTCACGGATGGACCACACCGCACCAGTATCGTAACTGCCGGTGTAGACGGTGCCATCGGGGGCGACTGCCACCGCTGCCGGATAAGCATCGTCATCGGGAAGCTGCGCGAACTCCCGGACGGTATAGCCGTCTTGCAGGCTTTCGGCTACGGAGCGCGGCGCGGAGTTGAGACTCATCAGCACCAGAAACAACGTGATGGCGATGATGAGCATCAACCCACCACCGAAAAGCAGAACAAATATCAAAACGCGCTGCCCACGCGGCAGCGATTGAATACGTTTTAGCATGGTCATATCCTGTGTTACTCGATAGACGTCCTTATCAGTTCGTAATTGGCTGGATTATCTCAACGCGATTGCCAGACGGATCGCGGAACTCAAAACGGTCATACCCCGGAATCGGCACCGACTCCCCGATGGCGATCCCCTCGGCCTCGAGTCGCGCCCGCCAATATGCCAGATCATCGACCTCGTAGGCGATATGCGATTTGGTAGTCGAGCAGTCGAAGCCGTCTTCAACCCCCACATGCACCTGCTGATCGGCCAACGCCAACCAGAACCCACCCCGGCTCCGCAGTGACCCCGGCTTGGGGATTTCCGTCAGACCGAGGACATCGCAGTAAAAACGGCGTGCCGTCTCAACCTGATCCGGCGGAACAGTGATCTGCACATGGTTAACTCGCTCAATGGCCGGACGCAGGTCCACCTGCGGGTAAACAATCTGCATGGGGATACCGTGCGCATCATATTCGGGTGGATCGGGTACCGTGACGAAGTTCCCCAATCGCGCTCCAATCGCCAGTGCCAGCGCATCGACCACATCGTCTTCGACCAACGCAACCTGATGACGCTCAAACACCTGGCGCACAATCCGGTCGGCCTCTGGATGATAGCGGCGCAGCACAGCCATTCGATCCACAAACCCCATCGCCGTTTTCTTGCTGTAGCGCATGGGGCTGCCGGAGAGCGCCCAGAACATCAACTCCGGGTGGCTTTCCAGCAGCTTATGGCGAGCCTGTGGATCGGCGTGCATGAGATCGTCCACTGCGTTGATGCCCGGTGTCAGATTCCACACCTGTTTAGAGAACTTCTTGCCCGTCTGCGCCTGATTGATGCGGCAGCCTTCAGCATAATCCTCGGCTTTGAGCGCATTCCGCACTGGAACCGAAAACACACTGCTGCCGCGCCGGTCCAGCAGGCGGCGAGCGTCCCGATCGGCGGTGCGACCGCTGGCCTCCGGCAGGCCGATGGGGATGTCGATCAACGCCAGATCGATATCATGCCCGAAGACCTGCCAGAAGAGCGCGATGTCGGTGAAAAGATCATAAGCATAGCGACCATCGTCATACAGTGCGATGCCGATCCAACCCAACAGACAGCCATCTAATCCGAAGTACATATCACACCAGGATACGATAAGCCCAGCGCAACATCAATTCCTGGTGTTCGATGCTCTGCTCCATCGCCCGCGAGCCATGACCGGCATCAAACCAGTGAATGGTGATGTCCTTGCCAGCGTCTTTCAACCGTCCTTCATAGACCTGCATCTGACGTGACGGGCAGCGAGTGTCGTTCTGTCCCTGAATCACCAGCACGGGCGCATTGATGGCGTCAGCGTAGGTGATGGGTGATGACGTAGCGTGCTGCTCCGGCAGTTCATCCGGGGTGCCGCCGAACAGCGACCGCTGGTAGCCGCGCAGCGTCTCCGCCTGATCCTCATACATCAGTTTCCAATCGGCAATGGCGACCTGGGCCATGCCACCAGCCCATAATTCCGGTTTCTTCCCCAACCCCTGCAAGGTGAGATAACCGCCGTAGCTGCCACCGGTCAGCAGAACGGCATCGGGTTGAGCGACGCCGTTATCGACCAACCATTGATAGGCCGCCGCCATATCGTCGATCTCACGATGACCGAGCATGCCGATGATAGCATGTTCAAACTCACGCCCGAATGTCACCGATCCCCGGTAATTGACCGACATCCAGGCGAATCCGTGATCGAGCCATGCCTGGGCCGCCGCGCTGAAGGTCTCGGTCTGGACCGATGTCGGGCCACCATGAGTGTGCAGGATGGTGGGGAAGGGACCATCGCCCGCCGGAACTGCCAGCCACGCCTGAATGTCGGCGTCGCCGGTCGATTTAAAGTTGACTGAGCGCCAGGGACGGCTTTCCGGTGTCTCGCCCGCCGCCAGCACCACCCGTTTGCGCTCGCCGGTGGCCGCGTCCAGAGCGATCACCTGCGAGGGCGTGGTGGCGTCCTGCCAGTTGACGAAAATCTCGCCACCCATGAAATAGCCGCTGCCATAGGTGCCGCCGGGATGGTCCAATCGGTGCAGGATACTCTGTTCCAGATCATACACATAAAGCTGGTACTGCGCCTGATGGAAGTATGAGAGCAGAATCCGCTGGCCGTCCTCCGACCATCCCCACGCGCTGACATCGCCTTCAAGCTGCGGCAGAGGTAGATCAATGCGGTCACCGCTGCGCACATCCCAGATGAGCGGGCGGCTGTAACCGCTGGCATTGCTGGTCGCCAGCAGGCGGGTATCATTGGCGACCGGTGAGAATCCGACCGGTGAGATGTCGCTATCTGCTTCTTCCAACAGTCCGATTTGCTGCCAGCCGTTGACTTCCATACGGAACGCTATTACACACTTATCGGTGGTCTGGCTGCGCTCAGTCGTAGTGATGACCGCGTAATCACCATCGTGGGCCAGCATAGGACCGAAGGACAGACGTTCGCTGTGATACACCAGCATGGTATCACCGAGAGAATAGTCCTGCGCCTGCGGCATGGTATACATCCTGAAACCATCGGCTCCAGCGGCCAGGAAACCGAGAACCCGGCTGTTCAGACTCATACCGATGCTGAACGAGGCGTAGGGGGGCATATGGGGCGTGATGTCCTCCGGTTCGCCGCCAGCAAACGGCACACGGACGAAATGGCCGATTTCATTTCCCTGTTCGTCATCGTGGTAGTAGATGTATTCGCCATCCGGGCTGATACCGCCAAAGACCACCCCGGCAGGTTTATCCGTGATTTGTTTTAGCTCGCCGGTGGTCACATTCCAGGCGTGAAGCTGGTAAATCCCTGATTGGTTGGACACCGCCAGGCCACGTTCCGGACTCTTACGGGCAACCTGGGTTGCTATCACCACCGGTACCCGGAATCGCTGTTTCCAGGGTACGTCGCTAGAGAAGTCGGGCATCTTCATGTGAGTCTCCTTTGAAACAAGTTTTAAACGATTAAATCATTTTAAACATGAAATCAGATATTGCAAAAAAGTTACACCATTCTTAATTGTCAGGTTGTGCGCTTAGCCCCTATACTTGAGAAAAAAGCGGGGGCATTTAACCGTGTCAGTTGATAACAAAAAACAGGCCAACGAGTTCAAGCACAAGATCGAAGATAAAATTCAGCGCACCATTGACGAATTTGTCGATGGAAAGATCAGCCGTGAGCAGTTTCAGATCATCTATGCCCGCTACAGCGAACAGCTTTCGGTCGCAAACGAGGCTATCCTGAGCGGCAATCTTGGCAGCTTGATGCAGATTCTTGATGGGCGAACCATCGCTGTCCGCAGCGCCCACAAAGGCAAAGCCGTTGGCGTCATCATCTATCACAATCGCACCGGCAAGACACTGGAAACGCTCGGCAGCATCAACGCGCCCCTTGCCAGCATCTCACCCGTTCTCAACGATTTCTCGCTGCTTATGGACGCCGGGAAAATCATCGACCGTCGCATTGAAGAAGTGGGCGAATCGCAGTGGCTGCTCTTCGCCGCCGGGAAAGCTTCGACGATTGTCACTGAATTCCGCAACGAACCGGCCCATGCGCAAATCGAAGAGATGGAGCGCCTGCACCGGGACTTTGAACAGGCCAATGCCGCCCAACTGAAACGTAATGATGTGAATGGCAAGCTGCTGGCGTATCCCTTCACTGCCTTCATCGAAAAACGGATGCGCGGTCAATAATCCGATCCGGTGCCTTCGACATCCTGACCCTGTGCTTCTCTGGCGATATTCACCCCGGCGCTGGCACCGATTCGGGTAGCACCTGCTTCAACCATCGCCCGTGCATCGGCCAACGAGCGCACACCACCCGCCGCTTTGACGCCCATCTCCGGCCCAACGGTCTCGCGCATCAGGCGCACATCGGCCAGGGTTGCACCGCCACCAGCGAAGCCCGTGCTGGTCTTGACGAAATCCGCGCCAGCATCTACAACAACCCGGCATCCCGCGATTTTCTCGTCGTCCGTCAGCAGCACATTCTCCAGGATGACCTTGCACAGGGCGTTCCTGGCGTGGCAGGCAGCGACGACAGCGGCGATGTCCTGGCAAACGGCATCGACATCACCGGCCTTCAAGGCTCCCACATGGATCACCATGTCGATCTCGGTTGCGCCCTGTTCGATAGCCAAGTTGGCCTCATAGACCTTGACTTCCGTCGCCGACGCACCGAGCGGGAATCCTACCACCGTACACACCGCAACCGCGCTGCCCTGGAGCAGACGCGCTGCCAGTGGCACATAAACGCCGTTGACGCATACAGACTTAAAACCATATTCGCGGGCTTCGCCGCATAGGGTTTCGATTTGCGCCGGTGTGGCTTCCGGTTTGAGCAGCGTATGGTCGATCATGCGCACAATGTCGGGAATCATCAGCTTGTCTCCGCTGTTTTCGATTGATATAGTACCCCCAGTATTATAGCGCGAGAAAACCACATGGATTACCCCATTCTGGAATTCGACGAGTCGCCCGCCGCGATTATCGAGCCAGGTCTGATTGTCAAGCGAGTTGACGACATCCCAGAGCAGTGTGTGCTGTGCTTCTTCAAGCCGGTTATTGACGCTGTATGTGCCAATGCCAGGACAGTCGCCACCATCAGGAGTGAGATCGGACCCAACCCGGTGTACAAACTACAAATCCCGGATACCAATCATCATATTGTCGTCACCCACCCCGGCGTAGGTGCGCCATTATCCGGTGCAATCCTGGAAGAGTTGATCGCGATGGGCTGTCGCAAGTTTATCGCCTGTGGTGGTGCCGGTGTGCTGAACCGGGAAATCGCGGTCGGCCATGTGGTGATCCCGGATCAGGCGGTGCGTGACGAAGGCACATCCTACCATTACCTGCCGCCGTCACGCGAAGTCACCGCCTCGCCGGAAGCAGTCGCCGCCATTCAGACGACCCTGAACGCGCTCGATGTCCCCTATGTGGTCGGCAAAACCTGGACCACCGACGCCATCTACCGCGAGACCAGAGACAAAGTCGCCCGCCGCCGCGCCGAAGGCTGCATCACGGTGGAGATGGAAGCCGCCGCGTTTTTCGCCATCGCGCAGTTTCGCGGTGTGAGCTTCGGGCAAATCCTCTACGGCGGCGATGATGTCAGCGGCGATGTCTGGGATCACCGGGACTGGCATAAACGCGCCTCAACACGAGAAAAGCTGTTCTGGCTGGCAGTGGACGCGGTACAACGGCTGTGATTAACGACCCTGATTTGCAAGCATTGCGTCAATCCGCACAGAATCGCGACTGGACCACCAGCCAGGACACCCTCAAGCGGCTGCTGGCACGGATGGAACCGCTGGTCGCACTAGGGATTGCCGCGCCACAGGTGCAGGCGTTTTTGCCGACCTTCGAATCCTACTACCCGGAAGCAACGTGGGTGCGCGAGCTTCTACTCACCGTAATCGCTTATGCCTCCGCGCCGAAAGACCTGCCGGTCCATACCATCCATCAATTCACCGAGCCAGGTTGCGGCAACTTTCTACTGGCCGTTTTCGATACCGCCCGGACTGTCCAGCCGGAGTACAGCCACTTTGAGCGGTACAGCCACATCACCAACGCGGTCGCCAATGCCATACTGGCCGACCTTCAGCATCAGTATTACAGGGTACACCCGGATGACTTCGCCCGGCTGCGCGACCCTGACACACCTCCCGACGTGGCCGCCGGCATTCAAATTGCGTTCTGGCAGGCGGTCGCCGGGCAAGATACCACGCTGTGGCTGCACATTGCCGACGCCATCGAAAATCAGTTGTACTTGTGAGGGAATATGACGCACTGTACATACGAAATTCTAGAAAACGACATCCATAAATTTGCGCTGGTTAAAGCGGATCGCAAAGCCATGCAGGAGTTCATCGCCTATGCCAACGATCTGTTCGCCAACCATCCCAGAGACCAGATGCTGTACATGTTGATCGACTTTCGCCCCGCTGGTGTGCCGCCGCTGGCCTATGCGGTGCGCTCGCTGCGCAGCGATCTGTTATCTAAACACGACGAAATCCCCACAATCCGGGCCGCCTATCTGCACAACCGCAGCACACTCGCCTCATTGATTAGCACATTTCTCGAAACACTGCGTATCGGCACCACGCGCAAGCTGTTCGAGGGCGACCGTGAAGACGAGGCGATTGCCTGGTTGTTGGAGGAATAATGGTCCGGACACTGCTGGCAAAAGGATACCCAAACCATGACCATCGACGGTTTTATCTTCGACCTGGACGGTACTGTCTATCTGGGTGAGGCAACCCTGCCCGGTGCCGTCGAGACCATCACCCGCTTGCGGCAGACGGATAAGCGGATTCTGTTCGTCACCAACAAGCCGATCCAACCGCGCACGGTCTACGCCGCCAAACTGCGCCGGTTGGGTATCCCGGCGGCGGACGACGACATCATCACATCAGGATATGTCATGGGCTATCATCTGGCCCACCATCACCCGGATTTGCGCCTGTACGTCATTGGTGAAGGTCCGCTGCTCGACGAACTGCGCGGTCATGGGCTGCATGTCCTGCCCGAATTCAGCGATCAGGACCCGAAGGAGGTCATCACACCGGATGGTGTGGATGCGGTGGTGGTGGCGTTCGACCGCACCCTGGATTACCGCAAATTGAACACCGCCTATCAGGCGCTCCTGGGTGGAGCGCGGTTTTTCGCCACCAACGTCGACAAAACTTGCCCGGTTCCCGGCGGCGGTGTACCGGATGCCGGTGCGACCCTGGCGGCGCTGCAACACCTCACCGGACGCGAACTCGAACTGCTCGCGGGCAAGCCGTCTGATCTCATCATGCAGGTGGCGCTGGACCGGCTCGGTCTGGCGCCAGAACGCTGTATGATGACTGGCGACCGGCTGGAAACCGATATGCTTATGGGCCAGCAGGCCGGGATGAAAACCGGTTTGGTTCTCACCGGTGCATCCACCCGCGACCACATTCGTCCGATGGGCATTCAGCCCGACTTTGTGCTGGACACCATCGGTGATCTTATCCCCGCACTCGAAAAGGACAATCTGCTGTGAACCTCCACGTCGAAATCGGACACGACATTGTCGATCAACTGGTGGCGTACTGCCGCGAACTGGATACCCCGCGCTTCACCATCATCTCCGATAACAACACCTACGCCGCCCTGGGTAAGCGCGTCCATCATGCCTTTGAAGCTGCCGGGCTGGAAACAATCAATATTGTGCTTGCGGGTGAGGAAGTCGTCGCCGACGAAGCCTACCTGATGAAGGTATTCGTCCAGTCTTCAACGGAGGGCCAGGTGTTTATCCCCGTTGGCAGCGGCACTGTGACCGACATCGCCCGCTATGTCGCCTTTCGCACCCGCAACCCCTATATCCCGGTACCGACCGCGCCGTCCGTTGATGGTTTCATCTCCAACGGCGCGCCGCTGGTCGTCGGCGGCATGAAGGTCACATATCCCACGACTCCGCCGCTGGCTGTCTTCGGTGATCTCGGTACATTGGCCGCCGCGCCCACCGAGATGATTGCCGCTGGGTTCGGTGATATTCTCGGCAAGCTGACATCGCTGGCAGATTGGAAGCTGGCGAGCGTGATCTGGGGCGACGCCTTTGATGAGGCCGTCGAAAATCGGGTGCGACGAGCGCTGGATCAGTGCATTGGAGCCGCTGCCGCCATCGCCGACCGCTCCGAAGACGCCATCCATCTGCTGTTTGAGGCGCTGCTGGAATCGGGTATCGGGATGCTGGAATTCGGCAACTCGCGTCCGGCATCGGGAGCGGAGCATCACTGCTCGCACTTCTGGGAGATGCAACTGCTGCGCGAGAAGAAACCGGCACTGCTGCACGGGGCCAAAGTCGGCTACGCGACATCGCTGGTCGCGGAACGCTACGCCCGCATCCGTGCGCTGTCACTGGCCGAGGTCAACGACCTACTGGAAGCCGCCGAATTGGAACCGAAAGCCGATCAGGTCGCCGAGATCGAGCGAGTGTATCCCGATGTGGCCGACGATATTCTGCGCGTGCAGGAACCCTTCCTGAATCTAACGCCAGAAGTGCATGACAGGGTGAAGCGGCACATTCTGGAACGCTGGTCGGATGTGCAAGCCGTCGCAGCGACGGTCCCCTCACCAGAAACGATCCGCGATGTGCTGCGAACGGTCGGCGGTCCCACCACCCGTGAGCAACTCGGCCTGGATCGGGAGACGGTCGAGACAGCGCTCAACTGCGGTCACTATCTGCGGGCGCGATTCACCATCATGAAGCTGCATAAGATGATGGGGTTGGACATCGTTAATTGTTGACACGCCCGTAAGCTACTGTTATGATGATTGCAGTCTCATTGAGAGCGGAGGAGGGACCGGCCCGATGAATCCGCAGCAACCGCCGAAGCGTCGGCAAGGTGCTAAATCCGGCAGATGGTTAACGTCTGGAAGATGAGTGAAAGCGATAAACAGCCAGTTCACTCCCTTCCGTATGCCGTGAGGGAGTTTTTTGTTTTGGGAGAGGCTATGATCGACCGTGAGTTTACCAATCGTCGCTATCTGGACGCCATCGAGGATCACGTTGTCATCTTCGACGGCGCAATGGGAACCAGCATTCAAGGCTATGATCTGACCGTAGAAGATTACGGCGGTCAACAATACGAAGGCTGCGTGGACTATCTCTGCGTCACCCGGCCCGACATCATCGCAGAGATTCACGCGTCGTTTTTAGCCGTCGGCAGCGAAGTCGTGGAGACCAACACCTTTCGCAGCAACCACTGGACCCTCGGTGAATATGGTCTGGGCGACCGCGTGCTGGAAATCAACCGGGCAGCGGCGAGTCTGGCCCGCCAGGTGTGCGACCGTTTTGAGCAGGAAACCGGTATCCCACGTTTTGTGGCTGGCAGTATGGGACCGAGCGGCAAACTCCCTAGCGGTGACGATCCCGACCTGAGTAACGTTACCTTCCAGGAAATCTCCGATCTCTATTACGAACAGGCGCAGGGATTGGTCGAAGGCGGAGCTGATTTGCTGCTCCTGGAGACCAGCCAGGACATTCTCGAAGTCAAGGCGGCGGTGGATGGTATCAACCGCTACTTCAAGGACGCCGGTGTCCGGGTGCCGGTCCAGGTCCAGGTGACGCTGGATACCTCTGGTCGGATGCTCTTCGGCACCGACATCGCCGGAGCGATGGTCACGCTGGAAAAGCTGCCGATTGATGTGTTCGGTATGAACTGCTCCACCGGACCGGAATACATGCGCCAGCCGATCCAATATCTGGTGGAGCGCAGTCCGTTTCCCATCAGTGTGCTGCCCAACGCCGGATTGCCCATCAACGTCGATGGCGAGGCCGTTTACCCGATGGAGCCGGAACCCTTCAGCGATATGGTGTCCGAGTTCACCCGCTGGGGCGTGAATGTGGTCGGGGGTTGCTGCGGCACCCGTCCCGAACACCTGGACCAGCTTTATCGCAAAGTGAATGGGCATAGCTATCAAGAGTTGCTTGAATCACGACAAGACCTGCTCCGGCAGCCGCCGACCGCACGGCAGCCCGTTCATGAAGCCCAGGCATCCAGCGGCATGACCGCCACCCGCATGATGCAGGACCCCGGCCCAACTCTGATTGGTGAGCGCGTCAACAGCCAGGGCAGTCGCAAGGTCAAACGGATGCTGTTGGCCGACGATTATGACTCCATCGTCCAGATCGCCGTCGGTCAGGTGGAAAGCGGCGCACACATGCTGGATGTCTGTGTGGCTCTGACCGAGCGCGACGACGAAAAAGAGCAGATGGAGAAACTGGTCAAAAAGCTGGCGATGGCGGTGGAAGTGCCGCTCATCATCGACACGACCGAGGCAGATGTGGCCGAGGCAGCGCTCTCGCTCTATCCTGGTCGCGGAGTCATCAACGGCAACAACCTCGAAAACGGGCGTGACCGCATCGACACGATTCTGCCGATTGCGTGCAGACATGGTGCGGCGGTCCTCTCCATGACGATTGACGAAGAGGGGATGGCCCATACCCGCGACAGGAAATACGAGATCGCCCGACGTATCACCGAGATCGCCGCCGATGATTACGGGATGTCGCCCGAAGACCTCATTTTTGACCCGCTAACCTTCCCGCTGACGACCGGCCAGGAAGAACTGCGCAACGACGCCGTTGAAACGTTGGAAGGCATCCGGCTCATCAAACAGGACATTCCCGGTGTGATGACGGTTCTGGGCATCAGCAATGTCAGTTTTGGCGTCGGTCCAGCAGCACGCGGTGTATTGAACAGTGTCTTCCTCTATCATGCGGTCCAGGCCGGTCTGGATATGGCGATTGTCAACCCGGCCCACATCACACCCTATGCCGAGATTCCCGAAGACCAGCGCAAAATCGCCAATGACTTGATCTTCAACACCGACCCCGACGCGCTGCCACGCTTCATCCAGTATTTTGAAGAGAACGAGGTCGCCGTCGGTGGCAAAGATCAGGCCGATCCAACAGCCGATATGATGGCAGAGCAAGCACTCCACTGGCAGATCGTCCACCGAAAGAAAGAGGGTGTCGAAAACCTGATCGACGAGAGCCTCTCCCGCCAGGATGCGGTTGGCGTGTTGAATAACGTCCTCTTACCGGCCATGAAAGAAGTGGGTGACAAATTCGGCGCGGGCGAGTTGATCCTCCCCTTCGTGCTGCAATCCGCCGAGGTGATGAAGAAATCGGTCGCTTACCTGGAAACCTTCATGGAGAAGGTCGAAGGCAGCACCAAAGGGGTTGTTGTGCTGGCGACCGTCTACGGCGATGTGCATGACATCGGCAAGAATCTGGTCAAGACCATCCTGAGCAATAACGGCTATACCGTTTACGACCTGGGCAAACAGGTCCCGGCCAACACTATCATCGAAAAGGCGCAGGAATACAACGCCGACGCCATCGGTCTCTCGGCGCTGCTGGTGAGTACATCCAAGCAGATGCCGCTGGTGGTCAACGAACTGGCCCGCCGGGACTTGAATTTCCCGGTGTTGATCGGGGGTGCCGCTATCAACCGCCGCTTCGGTCGCCGGATTCTGTTTCTGGAAGGCACCGAGCAACCCTATGAACCGGGTGTGTTCTACTGCAAGGACGCTTTCGAGGGGTTGGCCGTCATGGACCGGCTGATTGATCCCAACGAACGCGGCGATTTCGTCGGCCAGATCATCGCCGAAGCCGAAGCCGAGATCAAGAAACCGGCCCGAAAATCGCGCCCCGACCGGAGCGAAGCGGCAGGCAAGACCGTCAAACCAGCCCCCAACATCCCGGTACCGCCCTTCTGGGGATCGAAGCTGATCCAGGAGATGCCGCTGGAAATCGTACTGCGCTATCTGCATAAGCCGGAACTCTACCGGCTGTCGTGGGGAGCCAAGAACGCTCAGGGTGAGGAATGGGCGAAGCTCGAAGCCGAATTCGAGCAGCGGCTGGACCGCATGACCCGCGAGGCCCTGCGCGATGGCACACTCAATCCACAGGCGGTCTACGGCTACTTTCCGGCCAACAGCGACGGTGACGATTTGATTATCTACGATCCCGACCGCTACAGCGCCGATGGCACCCGCGCCGAAGTCGCCCGTTTCAGCTTCCCGCGTCAGCCCGGTGGCGAGTTCCTGTGCATCAGCGATTACTACGCGCCGGTGGATGCCGGCACCGTCGATGTGGTTCAGCTACAGGCGGTCACGGTCGGTAAGGTAGCAAGCGAAGCCTTCGACCGGCTGCAAAGCGCCGATAACTACAGCGAGGCCTACTACTTTCACGGGTTGGCGGTCCAGGCCGCAGAAGCAACCGCCAATTACCTGACGAGTCATGTGCGCAAGGAACTGGGAATCCCCAGCCGGGGTAAACGGTATAGCTGGGGCTATCCGGCTTGCCCGGACCTCGACGACCATGAGACAGTGTGGCGACTGCTGCCACAGACAGCCGATATCGGCCTAACCCTGACCGAATCATATCAGATCGTACCGGAGCAAAGCACCGCAGCCATCTTCGCCCACCATCCCGACGCCAAATACTACAGCGTCGGCAGCCTGGACCGCTCTGCGCAGATTCTAGGGGAACGTTAGGGATGAGTGGTAAGCTGATTGCCTTTGGTTGGTACGGCGGTAAGTTCAGCCATCTTGACTGGCTGCTGCCGCTCTTACCACAGGCAAAACATTATTGTGAGCCGTTCGGTGGGTCAGCAGCGGTCTTGCTCAATCGCGATCCTGCGCCCGTTGAGACCTACAACGATCTCGACGGTGACATGGTTAATTTTTTTCGAGTCCTGCGGGAACAAAAAGACGAGTTGGTCGAAGCCATTGGGCTCACACCATTTTCGCGGGAGGAATTTGAAGAAGCCATCGCACCGTCATCAAAAACGCTCTCGGATCTGGAGCGGGCAAGACGCTTTTTTGTGCGTGCCCGTCAGGTACGGACTGGATTGGCGCAAACGGCAAGTTCAGGGCGGTGGGCACATTGTCGCCTGACCAGTCGCGCAGGCATGGCTGGGGCTGTATCACGCTGGTTGGGCAGTGTAGAAGCTTTGCCAGAGATTGCGCAGCGATTGCTCCGTGTACAGATTGAACATGCGCCAGCAACGGAAATCATCGCTCGTTACGATAGTGAGGAAACTCTGTTTTATTGCGATCCGCCTTATATTCATGAGTCTCGTGGAGATAGCAAGGCATATCGGTATGAGATGGATGATTTGGAACATCGTCAGTTGGCAACTTTGCTTCATGATGTACAAGGGAAAGTTGCCATATCGGGTTATCGCGGTGTCCTGATGGATAGTCTGTATGCTGACTGGTATATGAACGAGGCTCAAACACGCACTGTCCATTCGATTAAGCAAACCCGACAGGAAGTTCTGTGGACGAATTACGA
>CAYQJO010000078.1:0-17161 GCA_964417785.1 uncultured Anaerolineaceae bacterium
CCTACAGCATCGTCGCCCGTGATCCAGAGACCGGCCATTTTGGCGGTGCGGTCCAGACGCACCAGGTCGGCGTCGGGCGGATCATCCCGATGATGGCGGCGGGTTATGGTGTGATCGCGTCGCAGGCCGATGCCAATGTCGCCTTCGGACCGGTGGCGCTGGCGATGCTGCGCGAGGGCGTGGCCGCTGAGGACATCGTTCGGGCGCTGGTGGCGTCCGATCCCGGCCATGCACAGCGGCAGATCGGTGTGGTCGATGGCGACGGCGGCGCGGCGGCTTATACCGGCGACAACTGCATTCGCCACGCCGGTCATGTCGTCGGTGATGGCTACAGCATCCAGGCCAATATGATGACAAACGACACCGTGATCGAGGCCATGCGGGCGACGTTCGAGTCCGCGCAGGGCGATCTGGCGCAGCGGATGATGGCGGCCATGGTCGCCGCACAGGCCGAAGACGGCGACATTCGCGGGATGCAGTCGGCGGCGCTCAAGGTGGTCCCCGGCGAGACCGGCGGGCCGTCATGGGAGTCGGTTTACGATCTGCGCGTGGACGAACACACCGATCCGGTGGGCGAGTTGGGGCGTCTGGTGACGATCCGGCGGGCGCATTTGATCGACGACCGGGGCTATGCCGCGCTGGATGCCGGCGACCGGGAGCGCGGTCTGGCGCTGTTCGCGGAGGCGCGTCAAATGGCACCCGACCAGGAAGAACTGGCTTACTGGCAGGCGGTCACGCTGGCGGATCAGCACGACGACGTGGCGACCGCCGCCGCGATTCTGCGTCCGGTGCTGGCGGGCGAGTCACGGCGGGTGCAGTGGATCGACCTGACGCAGCGGCTGGTGGAATGTGGCATGATCGAACGGGCCGCCGCCGCCGATGCGTTGATCGCGGCGTTGGGGTAGCCGTATACTGGATGTGAATAGCAGTGAGGTGCAAACCATGACTGTCCGTGAGATTTTGGAGCAAGCAAAGGCGCTCAGTCCGGCAGAACGCGATGAATTGATGGAACAGCTTGCGGCATTGCGCGATATGCCGGATGCCGCACAGCCGGAAGAGCATTGGGGCAAAGCCCTGAATCGGCTAATGGACGAAATCGGACCAATTGAGATGAAGTACCCGGAAATCGAAGACCCGGTGGAATGGGTCAAACAACTGCGTGCAGATCGCCGCCGCCATCGTCTACGCAATTTGGAGGATGACGAATGATTGACGGGATAGTCGACACGACAGTAATCCTTCATTACTTTCGCAAACGCGCCGCAGCACGGGAATGGGTCGACTCCCAGGCAACCCAACTGGCTATTACGTCTATCACCTGGATGGAGGTCATGGAAGGGACGAGCAGCAAGGCAAACCAAACAGAGTCAAAACGTATTCTGGGAAAGTTCACCCTTATTTACTTGACTTCAGGGGACCAGCAATGGGCAATGAACCATCTGGAGCGCTTTCAATTCAGTCACCACATCGGTATGGATGACTGCTTGATCGCATCAGTCGCATATCGTCTGCAAATACCGTTGTATACGCACAACCTCAAAGACATGGTGCCAATGATTGGTGACCTGGCACAGAAGCCCTATCCATAGGGCGGCTTGTTGAACCATCCGGTGTGGGGGCTAATGGGTCTATTGTTTGCAGTATAATGTTGGTATCTGCTGACTACCAGACAGGTGCAAACCATGGTCACTATAGCCTTTCCGCGTACCATGCCCGCCGGTGAGATCGTCGCAGTAGACGTGAGTCACGCTGAGTACATGAACCACTACGCCGAGTCGCATCACGAATGGGTGGAGGGAGTCGTCATCAAGATGTCACCTGTGTCGTTCAAACACGAGAAAATTGTCCTACGGATAGGGGTTGATGTCACGCAGCAGCAGCCGCTCGCCGATACGGGCCACATGGATCACAACCCGTGTACCGAAATAGGGCCGGACAACGGACTCCGCGAGCGACTCAGTCACCTCAATCCGGTACTTATTGCGGTTGTCATCCAGGATACGAACGCTGTTGTTGAGCGCGTCACCCGCCACCAATTCACCGACAATGCGCAAGGTATCGCCTGATAGGTCCAAAGACGCCATCTGACGGTAGCTGGCGATTTGCTCCATGATGTCTCGGAGTTCATCAGCGACTTCCGGGGGTGGATCACCAGCCAACCCCGCCGCAGCGATTTTTTCCGCGTCGCGGGGCAGTTGGGCATGCAGCGCCAGTGTGGCTGCACTGCGATGCAAGATCGAGCGCCCCGGCTCATCATCGGTCAACCGGGCGGCTTCGACCTCCAGCGTGAAGGCTTCACGGAACAAGCGTTGCGCGTCTGTGTGCTTGCCTGCACGCTGTGCGATGAACGCCTGCTCTGCCGTATCCATCGCCTGTCTGTGGATCATGCGCGTGTCGTTCATGTTTTGTACACCATATGCACTTCTGGGCGACTGAACTCGACCACAATCACAATTGCGGGTAAGCGTGTATGGTCGGAAACGCCAGTTTGTGCCATCTTCTGCGCAACCCTGGCCCTGATATCGCTGTCACTCTGAGCGTGGATCATACCTGACACTTCGAGCCGCGCACTCCCTTTCGGAAACAGCACATATTCATCATACAACTCGTTCTCTATCAACCAGTAGTCAAACCCGGAACCCTTCACGGCACGTTCGATAACCGTGTAATCCGTTCGCGTAACCACAAACCAGATTGCAATAGCGACGGCCCCGTATTCTGTTGCCTCCTGCAAGTCTTTCCAGCTTCGACGCACATGGTCGTCAACAACCTTGCTCCACACCAACTGGCAAGTTTCAGAGGAGTCTTCTTCAATGATGACCATCTCTACATTGTTACTATGACCGCTGTAATCGAGACAGACCAGACACGCCTCCAGGTGTTGCGCGGCCTGAACACGAGTAACGCCAGGAATGTCACGCCAGACAATCTCCTCAATACGGCATATCCTGGATTGGTGTCTATTAACCACTGGCTATCCTTAGAGAACAATCCTGCATAGACCATTATAGCCGATGATGATGATTTGAGCGTGGTGCAATGCGGTATAATGGTGCCAACAACACAAAGAAAGCGAGAAAAATGCCCCTTACATTACCCGAAGCATTCGATCCCGAAGTCAATCTGGTCGCCCGAACCGGCGGCGACCGTGTGTATCATGAGTCACGGCAGGGTGCGCGGCTGGCACGCGATCTGGTCGCCAACGGTGAGCCGGAAGACCTGGTTCTTGCGGAGAAGGTGCTGGACGCCACACTCCGCTGCCAGGAACTTGATCCGCAGGACCCGCATTACGGCGGCTTCTACTGGATGGCCGAGGACGATGTGGTCGGCGATCTGAACGCGGTCGAGTTCAACCTGGAACACCTCATCCCCATGATGATCGAACACGCCGACCGGCTCTCGCCGGATATGCACTACCGGGTGCGCGAGGCGATCCGCCTGGGGTTGGACGCCATCCGCAAGCTGGATGTGCTGGTGGCCTATTCCAACATCACCATGCTGGACATCCTCAACTCGGTCCTCGGTGGCGAATACCTGGAAGACGCCGCAATCGCTGAACGCGGCTACAAAAAGCTGGTCGAATGGATGGCCTATACCGACCGCTACGGCACCGTGCGCGAGTTCAACAGTCCGACCTATCTGCCGGTGACGATCCGCGCCCTCAAGCAGTTGACCGACTTCGCTCAGCACGAACCGACGCGGGTTCGGGCGCGGACCTTCGCTGCCCGGTTGGGATTGAGCGCCGCGCTGCATATCCACAGCGGCACGGGACGCTGGGCCGGTCCGCACGCCCGCGCTTATCACCCGTCGGTGGTGTGTGAAACCCCGCCGGAGATCGACATGGTGAAGGGCTGGACTGAGGACGGCCATCTACCGGAATGGATGGCGGACGCATTGGAGCCGACCCGGTTTGAGGTGATCGAAACCGCCGACAGCGATTACACGCTCGGACTGACCACCTACCACAGTCCGTCGTTTGCGCTCGGCACCGCCACCAGCGAATACACCGGCCAGTCGGATGTGCTGTTCGCCCACTACAACCGCGCCGACCGTCCCGGCGTGATGTACTGCCGCTATCTGATGGACGACAAATGGCTGGGCGATTTCTATCACCAGACCGACCGCACCAAATCGCGCAATCTGATCGACGAGGGCCGCTTCTTCGGTGTCCAGAGCGGGCCGCGGGCCATCGGACTCTATCGTCCGCGCAAAATGGACATCGCATCCAGCGCCAAAGCCGCCTTCGTCTTCACCCAGATCGACCACATCGACGAAATCTGGGCCGGTGACCGGCGGGTGGAAATCGACTCGCTCCCGGCGGATGTGCCGGATGAGACGCCGGTGGTCATCGGCAGCGGCGGCGCGTGGATCGCCGTCCGGCCATTGACGCGCACCCTGCTCGGTCGCCCGGTGCCGATCCAACTGGTGGAGCGGCGCGGTGATCTGGTGCTGGAAATCCCCAATTACCGGGGATCGCGCAAGCCGTTCTGGAACATGGAGAATCTGGCTTTCTTCCAGGGGCAGCCGCAGTGCGGAGTCTACGTCGAGATGGCCGAACGCGGTGACTACGCCAGCGGAGCCGACTTCGCGGCGGCGATCAACGCCGGGGCGCTCACCGACGAGGCCGCCGGTCCTGTGCCGTTCTATCCGGGCCGCGAGCGTCCCTGGACGGTCGAATACCAGCGCGACGGCCACACCGTCGGTATAGAGATCGATCTGATGGGATGGGCGCTCAAACGCCGCTGGAACGAGTACGGCGACCTGGGCTGGCCGATGCTGGAATCGCCGCTGGTGCGTCAGAACCGGGACGGCTCCGTCGTCGTCGGTGAAGCCGCGCTGACCTGTACACGCGGGAACGCGGCGTGGCTGTTCGGCAGTGGCTCGCGTTGGGCCGCCGGGGTCAACGGTGCGTCAGGGCCGGTGCGCCTGACCCTGCCCGACGGTGAGGTCGAAATTGATTCGATGTCCACCGGCACCATTGTGTGGGATAACGGCACGGTCACGGTCGATGCCGTCGATCTGGTGGGGACGCCGACGGTGACGGGCGGCACGCTGGCGCAGTAGCGGGCGTACACCGATGCAATCTTGAACAATCAGGCCCGATGTTCTATCCTTCAACTATGTATGCATCGGTAGAATTGGCACAAGCCTTCTATGTCTCAGAGTATTCGCGATTTGCGACAGGCAAAGAAGCTTCAGCAAAAACAACTGGCGGCGATGGCCGGGGTATCCCTGCGCGAGTTGAGCAAAGCGGAACGCGGGCTTGAGCTTCCTGGCAGCGCCTTTTTCACGTCCATCGCGGGTGTCCTGGGTGTTGGCCCGGATGTGCTGAGAAAAACGCACGAAGAAATCGTCGCCAGAGTCATCGTAGGCGAGGGGTATACAACCGCCATACCCGACGGTAGCTTTGTGCTGCCACGACGAACAGAACCAGACAATAACAAGCGATACATTCTTGATCTCTTCTGCGGTACCGGCGGTTTTTCGCATGGATTTGCGATGACGGGTGAATTTGAGGTGATCGCGGGATTGGACCTGCTGCCAGATCGAATCAAGACATTTTCGGCCAATCACCCCACCGCAACGGCGATCTGTGCAGACATCAATGCCATCGAGAAAGACATGCTGGCCGACACCGACTATCAACCGGATGTGATCATTGGTGGTCCGCCGTGCCAGGGGTTCTCGTCGATTCGACCATTCCGGTCACTGACCGAAAGTGACATCCGCAACAACCTGTTTGAGCAGTTTGCGCTGGTTGTCGCGGCATTCCGGCCAGCCTGGTTTGTGCTGGAAAACGTCGTCGGGCTGCTGACGCACAAAAACGGCACAACCCTCACGACCATGCTGAACCTGTTCCGGGAGGTGGGTTACAACACCGATTGGCGCATCCTGAACGCCGCAGAATATGGGCTGCCGCAGCGCCGCGAACGCCTGGTCGTCGTGGGCAGCCGGGATGGCAAGACATTTGCGTGGCCGGAGCCGACACACCATGTCGATGCGGCGCTGCGAAGCATGGCGGGCAAGAACGGAACAATTCATCAGATGAGTTTGTTTGCGGAATACCGTACCCTTCCGGCCATCAGTGTCATGGATGCCATTGGTGATTTGCCCCAACTGGAAGCCGGCGAGAAGGCCGATCATTACCGTAGCAACATTGACATGACCGATTATCAGCGCTTGATGCGCGGCAAATTACAGACATTGACCCTGCATGAAGCCACCGCCCATACGTCGCACATGTTGGAGATCATTCATCATGCTGGGTACTGCCGTGCTGACTTGCCAGAAGGTCTGACCACGAGCGGATTCAGCAGCAGTTACAGCCGGTTGGAGCCAGACATACCCAGTGTCACCCTGACGGTCAACTTCGTGCATCCTGCATCCAACAAGTGCATTCATCCCTACCAGAACCGGGCGCTCACACCGCGTGAGGGTGCGCGATTGCAGGGGTTTGAAGACAGCTACCAGTTTATCGGAACACGGTCGCAGATCGTCAAGCAAATCGGGAACGCCGTGCCACCAATCCTCGGCAAGATCATTGCGGACGCACTCCTGGCACAGTTCTAGCGGAAGAGGCGTTCCAGCGCCTTATAGTTCTGGCTCTTTGGTGAATAAGGACAACGCCCCAGGTCGCAGTAGATCACATTGAGGTTCTTCAGTACCTTCGCGCCTATGGTGGCGGTTTTTCCTGAGTCGCCGGGTGTACTGCTCAGGCTGAAATCGCCAACATCCAGCCAGCCAAAACGGACTTCCCAGAAATGGACAACATCACCTCGGTTTGCTTTACCGGACACGAACTGTCCAATGCTATCGGTGAGGACGTATCGGTAAATCAGATAGTAGCCGGACTTGGCAAGATGCCCTTTCGGCTGATTGGTTTCGAGCGCCACCTTGATTTCGATGTCTGCGGCGCTGGCCGTTCTGGCGAGTAAATCTGGGTACCTGTGTGGAGCATTGCGTTCAAAGACGCCAGTTGAGTTTTGTGCCACACCCGCGCCCAGAAGATTGCCCAACATGGACGAAAGGTTGGTCAATTCGATGGTTTCGGCAATACGCGATGCTCCGGCAGCAAGCAACGTGTGGTCGATAGTGTCAACCAACTGGTAGGTGTAGGCCATGCTCTGATAGATCATATCGACCGTGAGGCCAGCGCTGCCCGGTGCATCAATGAACCAGTTGCGGTCGATTTGGCGTACAGGGGTTGCTTGAAAATCAAACAACTCACGCAGCCCGACACCAAGCGCATCCGCTATCCGAACCAGGTTGAGCAGTGAGACATTTCTCTTGCCGGTTTCAATCTCGGTATAATACGAGCGGCTGAAGCCCGCCTTTGCTGCAAATGCTTCCTGGGATAATCCGGCAGCCGTGCGGAGTTGGCGCAAGCGGTCACCGAATTGGGATAAGAGGGTGGAGTAATCAGCGTTGTTCATCACATAAGCTTATGGAGATGTCACTCAAATCGCCACCCGATATAAGTGACATTCAGCGTTTTGACGTACCCGGCGTGAAGGCCATGCACGCAGCGACGTCGATCTGGTGCGCTTAGGCTTTTCCAGAAAATACATAGCCGGTACTCTACATTTCTGCGGACGGCAATAATGCCGTCCCTACCCACATTTCGTAGGGACGCGATTTTTCGCGTCCGCCGTGAGAATTGGAAACACCTTATATGGCTCAGCGGTTTTGATGTTGATATGTAAACCCGGCGACACTCAGCGCGGCAATGACGATCAATGACAACAGCGGATCACCCTCACTGCTGCCCGGTGCCGCCAGCGGGAGATCGGACAGCAGCAGCGCCGCACCGTTGACCAACTGAATGGCCCCGATAACGGCAGTCGCCAGCCGGATGAGGGGATCGGCCAGCACCGCCCCCAGCAAACCACCGGCCACACTCATGATAACCAGCGTCGCCAGTCCGACGGTCTGGCCCATCCCCAGACCCTGCACCAGGAACAACCCGACCACCAACCCCAACAACACGCCATAGATGACGTAGCCAGCTTTGTATACAGTATAAAAGAAGGCGGCCACCAGCAGACCGGCGACCATAGCGGCCAGCACCGCGCCCACGTCCGAGCCGAACGACTGCACGACCGCCACAAAGCCGACGACAAACCCCTGCAAAGCCAGCAGGATTCGGAACACGCGCAATCCGAGAAAACAGGTGACGAATCCCGCCAGGATGATGAATAACGATGCAACCATAAAAATTCCTCAAAACATGCCCCTATTGTACCGCGCCTGATCTATTTTGCATCACAATGATCGTTGGAACGCGGCCAAACCGCTGGTGCTGCCAACCGAAGCATCAGAACAACTATAGACATGGTACAATTGAAGCAATAGAGAAAAGGATGCTGCCATGCTTGATGCGCCAATTCGCACAGTCTTCGATGTGGTAACCGATTTTCTGGCAACCGAACCATCGTCGCAAGAGATCATCGATTACCAATTGCCAGATGATTTGCAAAATCGCATTCATGAACTTCTCGACAAAAACGGAGAAGGTGAACTCACACCAGAGGAACACCGCGAGATGATGGACTATGCTCGGCTAGAGAACATGATGATATTGCTTAAAGCAAAGATCAAGCGCAAACTCATGCAGGGTACTCGGTGAGCGTCTCACGTAAATTATCGAAAGCGCAACGATCATCCATTCACAAACGGGCAAACGGATGCTGTGAATACTGTCGTTTGCCCATGCAGCGCACTGTACCGTTTCATGTGGATCATGTGATTCCAGCGAAGCACGGTGGATCCAATGAGATAACCAATCTTTGTTTGGCCTGTGTCAATTGCAATTTGTACAAGAGCCATGATCTGACCGGCTTCGATCCGGAAACAGACCTCATTACACCACTATTCAATCCCCGTCAACACCTCTGGACAGAACACTTCATGATCCAACCGGATATGCGAATTGTTGGCCTGACACCAGAAGGGCGCACAACAGTTCGTGTCCTACAGATGAATTTGGCAGAGCGCGTGAAAAGTCGGCTGGTATTAGCAGATATTGGCGAGTACCCCTGCAATTAGCAGAGCAATGCTATGTGTACGGGCGGCTCTCGAACTGCGCTGACCGCAACACCTCACACAATGTTAACATCCGCTTATCATAAAGATAACGCGAATTTTAAGCGACGGCGCATAATTGCCAGAGGATAACCTATCATGGAGGAGTAAATCACCGATGAAAAAAGCACTGAGTCTGCTCGTTGTTCTGGCACTTACTGCGGTCCTGGGTGCGAATGTTTTCGCCCAGGAAGAAGTTGACATCACCGTTCGCTGCATCGCCAACATTGAAGGTGGCGAAGGCTGGCGCTGCGATAACTTCGCAGAAGTCGAGACCCAGGTCGAAGACGCCCTCGGTATCGAACTGAACCTGAACCTGATCCAGGATGGCAAAAGCTGGGCCGACTACAAGAGCGAGTTCCTGCTGGCCGCCGAAGCCGGTGAAGCCCCCGACATCATCCTCTCCGGTCATGAGGACATCGGTGCCTGGGCACCCGCCGGTTACATCATCCCGCTGGATGACCTGATCCCCAACTACCCCGAATTCGCCGATGTCGTGCCGAATCTGTGGGAATCGCAGATGTGGAACGGCCAGACCTGGGCCATCCCGCAGGACGCCGAAGCCCGCCCCATCTTCTTCAGCAAGCTGCTGCTGAGCGACCTGGGTTGGAGCGACGAGGAAATCGAATCGCTGGCGGACCGCGTTGTCGCCGGTGAGTTCACCTTCGAAGACATGCTGGCGACCGCCGAAGAGGCTGTCGAGGCCGGTGTCGTCGAGGCCGGTTACGGCTACTACCACCGCCCCAGCAACGGCTTTGACTGGCTGCCCTACTACCTGGGCAACGGCGGCGAAATCATGGACGAAGAAGGTAACGTGGTCTTCGATACCGAGGCTGCCCTGGCCGCTTACGAACTGATCGCCAGCTTCGTCGAGCGCGGTGTCACCCGTCAAGACATGATCGGCTACGAATGGTCCAGCATCCATGAAGATTTCTCTGCTGCCGAAAACGTGCTGTTCTACCAGGGTGGTACCTGGCAGTGGGCAGATTGGGCGCTGAACTACGTGGATGATCTTGGTGGCAACGACTACCTGCTGGAAAACATCGGCCTGATGCTGTTCCCGGCCATGAACGAAGGCGTACCGCTGACGTTGACGCACCCGCTGTCCTATATGGTCACCAGCGCCAGTGAGTATCCCGAAGTGGCGATGGCCCTGCTGGCCGCCGTCACCACGCCGGAAGCCAACAACCGCCACGCCATCGACAGCTTCCACCTCGGTATCCTGACCACCCAGGTTGAGTCCGAAGCCTATCAGGCCAGCCCGGTCCTGAGCGGTGCGCACTACATGCTGGACTGGACCCGTTCCGCGCCCAACACGCCGCTTTACAGCGCCTGGGCCAACGCCTACTGGGCCGGTCTGAGCGCCGCCCACACCGGCGATGCCACACCGGAAGCGGCTGTTGAACTGGCCGTCAGCCAGCTTCAGAACGAACTGGGCGACGACGTGACCATCCGCTAGCCATATGGATCGTAGGGACGGCCTTCTGGCCGTCCGTCATGCAATAGGCGGACGCCAAAAATGGCGTCCCTACGACACACCGCACGCAACCAACAGGTAACGCCGTATGTCAACAGCAACCCAATCCGCACCGGTCGCACCGGCGGACAAGAGCGAAACGTCCGAACGCATCAACTACACCGCCTATGGTTTTATGGCCCCCGTCTCTATCCTGGTCATCATCTTCTTCATCATCCCGGCGCTGATGGTCATCTATATGAGCATGACCAACCTCTCGACCGCCAACTTCACCGCCGACATCACCCGGATGGAGTTCATCGGCTTGGATAATTATTCCACACTCCTGAACGACCAGTTCGCCCGCAAAATATTCTTTAACACCATCTTTTATGTGCTGGTGACGCTCTCGCTGTTCAACGTGGGCGGGTCGCTGGTGGTGTCGCTGCTGACCGCGCATGTGGACCGGCGGGCCGGGTTCGCTTTCCGGGCGCTGTGGCTGCTGCCGCGCATCACCACCTCGGCGGTCTACATCCTGATGTGGGAACGCATGATCGCTGATCCACCCTACGGCATCCTGAACAGCTTCAATCAGGCCCTCGGCGCGGACCCGGTGGCCTATTCGGCGCAGTATTCGTGGACCTTCGTGATTGTTGTCAACGGCATGGTCGGCGTGTCGTTCGGCATGATTATCTTCACCTCGGCCATCGAGTCGATCTCGAAGGACATCCTCAACGCCTCACTGGTGGACGGCTCCACCATGTTGCAGCGCGTGCGTTATATCATGCTGCCGCTGCTGCGCTGGCCGCTGCTGTTCGTCGTCAGCTACCAGACGCTCTCGCTGCTGACCTCGTATGAATACATCCTGCTGCTGACCAACGGCGGCCCCGGCCTGTACCAGACGGAGGTATGGGCGCTGACGGCCTTCCACCGGGCGCTCTCCAATTATTTCGGCAACGCCCAATGGGGCTACGGATCGGCCTTCGCCGTCGTGCTGGTGATCATCGGTGTGCTGCTGGCGGTGATTTACCTGCGCGTGTTCCGCTTCAACGATCTGGTGAGCAAGCCGAGGATTGAGACGCTGTGATTGACCTCACCCCAACCCCTCTCCAAATTGGAGAGGGGCTTCATCCGCGTGTGACCACTCCCCCTCGCCATGTTATGGAGAGGGGCCGGGGGGTGAGGTCAAACCCCTATCTCGGAGGCACATCCCATGACGACTAACAATCCCTGGATTCAACCCTTCACGCTGGTCGCCCGTAATGTGGTGATCGCAGCGGGCGTGATCGCTATCCTGGCGCTGGTGCTGGGGACGGCGCTGCATGAGGTCTTCGCCTCGCTCGATGTCGATGAGGAGATGACGCAGGCACTCGCCGGCATCCTGGTCGGGGTGCTGCCGGTGGCGCTGTTCGTGACGGTCGGCATCACATTGCGGCAGGAGGCCAAACGCAATGTGTGGCGGGCGACGGCCATCGCGGTTGCCGCCACGACGGTCGTGCTGATCGTGGTGCAGTGGGGCCAGCAGACCTTCAACAACGACGGCACCGACTCGTCGATGCGGCCTTCGCTGCAATTCACCGCCGAGCAGACCGACGCCGGGATTCTGGTCATAGCATTGGAAGCGGGCGGCGCGGCGGAGCAGGGCGGTCTGCTGGTGGGCGACGTGATTACCGCCATCCGGCGCGATGCCGTCACGCTGGCGGACCTGGACAAGCGCGTGGCCGAAGCCGCAGACGACACACCCTTCCGCCTGCGCCTGATCCGCGACGGCGAGGAGACGCAGTTAACCGTGCGCACCGCCCTGGTCGAAGCCGACGCCCAGGATATTGATGTGGTCGGGATCGCCACCGTCTGGGGGATAGCGGTGGTCGCCAGTTTGATCGGTTTGTTCGGTCCGGCGGTGCTGACACCCTATATCCTGCTGGCGCTGTCGCTGTCGCCGCTGGTGTTGGGTTATCTGTGGTTGATTATCGCCACTTTCTCCTCACGCACGGAGGGACTCGTGCCGGTGGCCGCAGACGGCAGCCTGGGCGGCCTGACACTTTCCAACTGGGATTTCCTCAGCGGGGAGGGCGTCGCCGGGGGGAGCATCTGGACGTATACCATGAACTCGCTGGTGATCGCAGTGTCGATGACGGTGGTGTCGCTGCTGCTGTGTTCGATGGCCGGCTACGCTCTCTCGCGCATGGAATTTCACGGGCGGCGCTTCTTCCTGTCGATGACGCTGATCCTGCACGGCTTCCCCGGCGTGACCCTGCTCATCCCGATCTATCTGGTGCTGCTCAACCTGGGCCGCATCCCGCTGCTGGGTGATTTCATCGGCTATAACACCCTGGGCGGCATCGCGCTGATTATGGTGGGCCTGGAACTGCCCTTCGGCGCGTGGCTGATGAAGGGCTTCTTCGATAATGTCTCGTGGGATATGGAACGGTCGGCGCTGATCGACGGCGCGACCCGCTGGCGCACCTTCTGGCAGATTATCCTGCCGCAGATACGACCGGGCATGATGGCACTGGGTATTTTCGCCTTCCTGGGTGGCTGGAACGCCTACCTGATCCCGGCCATCTTCAGCATCGGCACCAAAGCCGCCAACCTGCCGGTCTATATCCGCCAGCTAACCGGCGAGGTCAACCCGGTGAACTGGAATCAGGTGGCGGCGGTGGGCATCTTCCAGATGATCCCGATTTTGCTGCTGTTTATCTTCGCGCAGGAGTACCTGCTGAATATCTACTCCGGCGGGACGAAGGGAAATTCATGATGGATGTGGTACTGGAACAACTCACCAAGAAATTCGGCAGTGTGACGGCGGTCGAGGCGATGGACCTGGACATCAAGGACGGCGAGTTCGTCGCTTTCCTGGGGCCGTCCGGCTGCGGCAAAACCACCACGCTGCTGATGCTGGCCGGTATCTACAAGCCGACCGGCGGCATCATCCGCTTCGGCGAGCGGGTGGTCAACCGGGTGCCGCCGCGTGATCGCAACATCGGCATGGTATTCCAGAGCTACGCGCTTTATCCGCACATGACCGTCTTCGGCAATATGACCTATCCGCTCAAGCTGAAGGGCGTGGCGAAAGCCGAGCAGCACGAGCGGGTGCAGCAGGCCGCCGACGTGATGGGCATCGGTCATCTGCTGGACCGCAAACCGGCGGAGCTTTCCGGCGGCCAGCAGCAGCGTGTGGCGTTGGGACGGGCGCTGGTCAAAGAACCGGATGTGCTGCTCTTCGATGAGCCGCTGAGCAACCTGGACGCCCGTCTGCGCCTGACCATGCGCGGCGAGATCAAGCAGTTGCAGAAACGCCTGGGCATCACGTCGATTTATGTCACCCACGATCAGATCGAAGCCATGACAATGGCCGACCGCATCGCCGTCATGAGCGAGGGCCTGCTGGAAGCCTTCGACACGCCGGAGGGCCTCTACGACCGCCCGCGCACGCAGTTCATCGCCAGCTTCGTCGGCAACCCGCCGATGAACATGGTCGAGGTCGAGATGTCGGCGCAGAACGGCCATTTCGTCGCCAGCCATCCCGATTTCAACCTGACGCTGGACGGCGACCGCGCCGAAAAAGCCGCCAGCCACAGCGGTCGGGTGGTGATGGGAGTCCGTCCGGAGGATTTGAAGGTGGAGCAGGGCGGCGGCGACCTGAGCGGCGAGGTGTTCGTGGTCGAGCCGTTAGGCCGCGAGGATATGCTGGATGTGCGTGTGGGCGGGGAGAGCTTTCTGGCGCTCTCCGGCCCGGAGATGCACATCCGCGCTGGCGACACGGTCGGGTTGAGTTTCAACACCAACCGCATGCAGTATTTTGATCCGACCAGCGAACGGTCAATATTGTGGACGTAGACCTCACCCCCCGGCCCCCTCTCCAATTTGGAGAGGGGGAGGTATTGCGTCCGCGCCCGCCAACAACCCACACCACCTCCGTAGGGGCGTGGCCGTGTCCGCGCCCGCCAACAACCCATAACAACGAACGACCATAGAACAGAGGACAGAATCACCCGATGGACATCACGGAAACGCTCGAAATACCTACAGACGGCTCCGCTGCCCTCGATCTGGCACGGAAACACGCACCGATCATCCGGTTTGACGCGGCGGAGCCGTTCTTCCCGTCGGTCGTCGGCTACACGGTCTTCGAGTCCGACGGCCCCTCATCATCGTTCCCGCGTGAGATCAAGCTGCCACCGGGAGCGGCCCTTGCCATCGAATACGCCATCTGGTGGGATTGGGACATCCAGCACCTTTACGAACTGGAGCATGTGTGGGTGTATGTGGACGGCGACGGGCGCGTGGTCGATGCCGAGGCAAGCTGGCACGGCGGCTACAATCGCATGGCCGTGAACGGTCAGGTGCCGCTGGAAGATGGGCGCGTGGTGGTCCATTCGGAACCGGGCAAACACGCCTTCGCGCCGTCGGATGATTGGCTGGCGCGGCGCAAGCCGGTGACGCTGGCAAGCTGCACCCATCGCAGCGGGGCAGGCGGCGTGCATGTGACGCCGCTGTTCAAGGGGGTCATCCAGGACCGCAATCCGAATAACAACCAGTTGGTGCGCACCTACCTGGAACGGCGGCAGTTCCAGCCGACCTTCGACTTCTCGCGGGTTTTCCCACTGGATCAGGTGACGTTCACATCCTGGGAGCGTTTGTTCGAGTGGATTCCGCAGCGCATCTCCTGGTGGGTGGAGGAACTGGACCGCATCATCCCCTGGGGTGAGCGGCGCGTGCTGCGCATCGCCCATCGCGGCGCGTCGGCCCACGCCACCGAGAACTCCGCCGCCGCCATCGACAAGGCCGCCGAACTGGGTGCCGATATGGTCGAGGTGGATGTACGGATCACGGCGGACGGTGTGCCGGTCATCTCACATGATGAGGATTTGCGCCGCGTCTACGGTGTGGACGGCACCATCGCTACCACGCTCTACGCCGACCTGGAACCGCTGGGCGTGATGCGCTTCGACACGCTGGTGGCCCGCTGCAAGGAACTGGCGCTCGGTCTGTACCTGGACATCAAGGCCATCACTCGCCAGGCGGCCCAGGCCATCTACGAGACCGTCTCGGACAACGGCATGACCAACTACACCATTTTTAGCTCATTCCGCCCGGACTTTGTGGCGGAATTCAAAGCCTATTTCAAGGATGTGGTCACGTCGATCCTGTTCAGTTCGGTGAATATCGATCCGGTAGCGCTGGCGCAGGCCGTCGACGCCGATTATGTGCATCCCTGCTGGGAGAACCAGCACCCGCAGCCGCACACGCTGATGACGCCGGAATGGCTGGACCGGGTGCGGGCCGCCGGATTGGGCATCATCTGCTGGCACGAGGAGCGTCCGGCGGAGATCGCGGCGCTCAAGGCGCTGGGCGTGACCGGCATCTGCTCCGATCAGCCGGAACTGCTGTTATAATGGTCTCATGGATACGAATCCCTATGCAGGCATCAACGCCCATCTGAACAGCCTGCTCCAGAACACCGGCGACTGGCCGGATTTTCACACCGTCCACATCGGTGATCTGCTGAAGGCGCTCAAGGCACAGCTTCACCCGATGGGATATGCCGTCGGCGTGGAACAGTCTTTGCAGATTCGTCGCATGGGTGAGCCGCCACGCTCGCCGCAGGCCGACCTGCTGATCTACGATACGGAGCCGGGGCGCTCCGGCAGCACCACACAACCGGCAGCGACATCGGGGTCGATGGATGTTGTCATGCTGATTCCCGATATGCTGGCGTTGACGACCTATTTCCGTGCGCTGGCGATCTACGACGCCGACAACAAGCGCGGTGATCCGGTGGCGTGGATCGAGTTACTATCCCCGTCCAACAAGCCGCCGCACAGTTCGTTCATGGCGTACCAGCGCAAGCGCCGCGATGTAATCGAGAGCGGCGTTGTGTTTGTCGAGATCGACTATCTGCACCAGTCGCCGCCGACCCTGGCCGGTGTAGCGGATTACACACGCGGCGACCCCGACTCGCATCCGTATCGCATCACCGTGTTGGACCCGCGCCCGGACGTGTGGACCGGCGCGGGACGGTCACGCCAGTTCGATGTCAACATGCCCATCCCGACGGTGACGATCCCGCTGAGGGGCGATGATGTACTGGATTTCGACTTCGACGCGCCCTACCAGAAGACCTTCACCGAAGCACTCTACAACCTCGACCTCGACTACAGCCAGCCGCCGCTCAAGTTCGACACCTACACCCCGGCGGATCAGGCACGTATCCGCAGCGTGAGCGAGTTCTAGTCTACGGCAGATAGTTTACTCGAAACGCCGGATGGTGGGGCGGTATGAGGAATCAGGGTCATCGAGGTAGAAGCGAACCCTGGTTGCCAACGCGATTCTCCTTCAGCGATTCAATCGGACTCCCACACCACCCGGCGGTAGATGCGCGACAGCGCCAGGGTGCAGTCCAGCGATGGCAGGTAGATCGTGCTTTCCAGGCCAGTGACCGCCTCATAAGTCCATTTGCCGCTGTCCTGGCGTGTGAAGAGTTCAACACGGGGCCGGTCCTGCGAGATGAGCAGAAAATCACGCAGGCTGGCGAGATGCGTATACTCTTCCAGCTTCTCGTTGTAGTCAATCAGCGCGGTGGACGGCGACAGCACCTCCACCAGCAGGATCGGGTTGACA
>CAYQJO010000079.1:0-16859 GCA_964417785.1 uncultured Anaerolineaceae bacterium
ACGAGATCGTTTCACGTGACTGGAGTTCAGACGTGTGCTCTTCCGATCTGTCGCCACCCATTTCGGCACCATCTACGGTGGTACCATCGGCGGTTATGATCTGGCATTGCGAATCGAACGTTAACCCCAGCAAAGGGAGCCATAAAAGGCTCCCTTTTGCTCGAAACCAGTCTGGAAATACAAAAACGATTGGGTTATACTCCTCTGACGCGCTGGAGGTTCATTCCTTCATCACAGACGCTTGTTTAATTCTCAACTAACGAAAGCACCCCGCATGAAATTACGCCTCATATTGGCTGCACTTACGTTGGTTTTGATTGCCGCTGCTTGTGGCCCGGAGCCGCAAATTCGCAATGATAATCTCCTGAAGGATAGCAGTTTCTTGACCAGTGATCCTTGCGGCCCGCCCTGCTGGCGCGGTATTGTTCCCGGCGAGACGAACTGGAACGATGCTATCGCTATTATTGAGGACGACGAGACGCTCGATCAATTCCAATCGCGTGAAGACGAAGAGTCAGACCGCATTGGTGCGGCCTGGGCGCAGGCCGATGGCGATGGCTGCTGCCAGATGTTCACCCAGGATGGCGAAACCGTCTCCTTCCTGGTGATGCAGACTGCCCCCGACTCGCAATTGAGTGCGGTCATCGAGGAACACGGCGAACCGCAATACCTGTTTGGGGAAGCGATCACCAGCGACCAGGGCCTCATCAGCCTGTTTTATGTTGACGTGCCAATGGTCATCTATGTCTTCATTGCTGGTGAAGAAGGCGCAATCATACCTGAGAGTGAGGTGGTGGGGTTCGCCTACACCACGCCTGACCTGATGCAGTTCCTCATCGACACCAGCGATCTACATGAATGGGAAGGCTACGAAGATTTTGCATATTATAACGACGGTGAGTTTGAAATAACCCCCGCAATCACACTCACCCCGTCTGACAATGATTAACCGAGTAGAAGTAAGGAGCAGGGCAGATGAGTGACGAAACAAATGCCCCCATAACAATTGAAAGCTTGAAAACAGGCATGGAACTAAAAGGTACCGTAAAGCATCTTGAGCTTTACGGTGCTTTTGTCGATATTGGCGTTGGACAGGACGCACTGCTGCACATTTCCCAGCTAGGCAAGCCTGATGTACGCAATGTCGAAGATGTGATTTCTGTCGGTGAAGAAATCACCTGCTATGTTCTCAAGGTCGATAAGGATGCCAACCGCATCGCACTGTCCCTGGAAAAACCACCGGAGATGAACTGGGACGACCTGCAAGAGGGTCAGACCTTGACCGGAACCGTCATCCGCATCGAGAAGTTCGGTGTCTTTGTCGATATTGGCGCTGAACGGCCCGGTATGGTACACGTCTCGGAACTGGCGGATGGTTTCGTCAAAACCCCATCAGACGTGGTCAGCAACGGCCAGGAGGTCCAGGTACGCATCATCAAGGTCAACCGTCGTAAGCGTCAGATCGATCTGAGTATGAAGGAAGAGACCTCGCAAGCCTACACAGACTATCAGGACGAATCTGATGAAGAGATGCCAACAGCGATGGCGATGGCATTCCAGCGGGCGATGAAAACGCAGGACGGGCCGGGTGACAGCGACTCACGCAAGAAGTCGAAGAACCGCAGGCGCGAACAGGACGATATTATTTCGCGCACCCTGCGTAATCACAACAACAGCTAACCAATATGGGCGGGGTCACTCCCGCCCTATTCGTTGATCGCTCGCCACAAACGCATACTGGTCACACCGAAAAGTACGGTCATGATGGCCTCGTGCATCAGGCACCATGTACACCATGCTCCCAGTATCGCGCCCTGCACATAGACCAGGAACATCGAATAAACGAATGCGAACAGCGTGATCCCAAAAATGAGGATCAGGCTATGTTCCTGTAAGAATAGCAGACGGTCTTCCAGGAAAACCAACATCCCCAACACAATATACGTCGTCAGACCAAAGTAGGCGATCGGGATACCCATAAACTCCGCATAACTGCTGTTCTGGACAACACCACAGTCGAATGTCTCGCCAGCGAGGCACGACATCTGCACATCGGTAAACTTGACGTAGCTCAGGTAGCCGCTCACGATGACACCGAGTGCGATCAAGACCAGACTGACGACACGCAGGTTCAAACTCATACGCCCGGTAGTAATCTGTTTTGCTATCGACATACCACGCTCCTAAAGATTTCGCAGCAGACGGACCGGCAGCATCGCACCTTCGGCAACCTCGGTCATGCCCTCTGGCACGATCAACAGACCGTCCGCCAATACCATTGACATCAACGCGCCCGAACTCTGTGTTCCGGTAGAAACGGCAACCCATCCATTGTCGGGTGTGCGGTGCAGTTTAACACGGACGTAGCTGCGGCGTCCATCGGAGATCATGCGCTCACCGACCCGCGCCGTCACCAGCGGCCAGTCCGCTTCCAGCCCCATCTGCTTAAGCAGCGCCGGACGTACCAGCACATCATACGTGATCATCACGGATACTGGATTGCCTGGAAGCCCAAAAAACGGCACATTGCCTAAACGTCCGAACGCGAGCGGTTTGCCCGGTCGCAGGTTGATTCGCCAAAAATCCACCCGACCCAGATCGTCCAGGATGTCGCGCACCAGATCAGCAGCACCGACCGATACCCCGGCAGAACTCATCACCATATCGGGCTGCTCCGCCAGAGCCGCCGCGAAAGTCGCCCGCACTGACTCCGCCGTATCTCGCGCCGGTGGCAGCACCAGCGGTATACCGCCCAGATGCCGGACCAGTCCTGCCAGCGTATAGCGGTTCACATCACGGATTTTTCCCGGTATGAGCGGCTCTTCGACGGAAACCAGTTCATCACCGCTCGACAGAATCACCACACGCGGTTGGCGATAGACCGGAACCTGTGCTTGTCCCAGCGCCGCCAGAACACCCATTTCCTGTGGACGGATTCGTGTCCCTTGACGCAGCACCCTTGTCCCAACAGTGACGTCCTCACCAACTGGGCGCACATAGGCCCCGGCCTCAACCGCACGAAAGACACGCACATACGCCGGTGGCGGTGTGGACGCGCCCCGATCCCAACCACCATCCGTTTCTTCCACCGGTATCACCGCATCTGCACCTTCGGGCATGGGTGCGCCTGTCATGATACGGGCGGCCTCCCCGGAAGCAAGTGTGCCGGACGGTGCGTGACCCGCCGGTATATCCATCGTAACCGTCAGCGTGACCGGCGCATCACGTACATCGTCAGAGCGCAGCGCATAGCCGTCCATACTCGAGTTGGCAAAAGGTGGCAGATTGCTGGCCGCCACAACATCCTCGGCCAGCACCCGGTCCAGTGCCACATCCAGCGCGACCGGCTCGACCGACAGCGGCGCGATCTGTTCCAGAATTTGGGCCAGTGCGCGGTCCACATTCAGAAGTTCTGCCAAGGTTTTCCTTTCTTTATCGTTAATATTACGTTTGATTTACATTTTGCCGGTAAAATAGTGGAAAAAACAGATCGAAGTTGATGTACAATAATCTATTAAACTCTGATGTAGTCGAGATACATCATGTCACCTAGTGTAACCCAAACCTCAACTGACCTGGACTCGCTGCTAAACAGCCTCCCCGACATCACGCCCAACGACCGTGCCATCATCGAACGCGCCTATTTCAAAGCGGAAGCAGCCCACCAGGGGCAGACGCGCAAATCGGGTGAACCTTACTTCACGCACTGCGTTGCCGTTGCCAGCATTCTCGCCGATATGCACCTGGATGCGGAAGCTATCGCCGCCGCGTTGATGCACGATCTGATCGAAGATACCCCCATCACCTACGAGGACCTGCAAGAAGAATTCGGCACCGTCATCGCCAATCTGGTCGATGGCGTCACCAAGCTGACCAATTTGCCGATTGACATGAACAAGGACCTGCCCGGACGGCGCAGCCGCGATGTGGATCGGGAAAAAGAGTATATCCGCAAGATGCTGCTCACCATCGGCGATGATGTGCGTGTGGTGCTGGTCAAACTGGCCGACCGGCTGCACAACATGCGCACACTGGGGTATATGCCGCCACACAAGCAGGCCAAAACCGCCCACGAAACGATGGAAATCTTCGCGCCGCTGGCGAACCGACTGGGTATCTGGCAGATCAAATGGGAATTGGAAGACCTCAGCTTCCGCTATCTGGAACCGGAAGCCTACAAGTCCATCGCACACAGCATTGATGAACGCCGTGCCGACCGCGAAGCATATGTGTCGGTGGTAGCGGATAAGCTGCGCAGGGAACTGGCAAAACATGGAATCGAAAAGGTTCACGTCTCGGCCCGTCCGAAGCACATCTACAGCATCTACCGCAAGATGCAGCGCAAACAGCTTCCCTTCAGCGAGATATACGATGTCCGCGCCATCCGCGTGATTGTGAACTCCACGCCGGAGTGCTACCTGGTGCTGGGACTGGCCCACAACCTGTGGCGACCGATTGCCCAGGAATTTGACGACTACATCGCCGCTCCCAAAGATAATTTCTACCAAAGCCTGCACACAGCCGTCATCGACGACAACGGCAAGACTCTGGAAGTTCAGATTCGTACCTGGGAGATGCACGAACACGCCGAATATGGTGTCGCCGCCCACTGGCGTTACAAAGAAGGCAACCGTACTCACGACAGTCATTTTGAGAAACGGCTGAAATATTTGCGGCGGCTGATGGAATTCGGGCCGGAGGTCAAGGACGACGCTGACGCCTTTCTGAACACGATGAAGGACGAGGTCTTCCAGGATCGTGTCTACGCCTACACACCCAAAGGTGACATCGTAGACCTGCCAGTGGGGTCCACACCGATTGACTTCGCCTATCACATCCATACCGAAATCGGCAACCGCTGCCGGGGGGCCAAAGTTCACAGCAAACTGGTCAACCTCAACTACCAGCTTAAGACGGGCGATCAGGTGGATATCATTACATCCAACCGGGGTGGCCCCAGCATGGACTGGCTCAATACCGATCTCGGCTATACGAAAACGGCTCGCGCTCGCGCTAAAATTCGCCACTGGTTCCGCAAACTCAACCGGGACAAACACATCTCCCTGGGCCGGGAAGTGGTCGAGCGCGAACTCAAGCGGATGGGCGTGCTGGACAGTATGTCGTTCGACACGGTGATGGACCTGTTCCACTACGACAAACTGGACGATTTCTTCGCCGCTATCGGTGCTGGCGACATCAACGGCGCAACAATCGCCCACAAAGTCCTGGACCGCGAGCGCGAAGAACAGCGCTTCCAGGATATTACCTCCCTGGTGCGGCGGCCCCGCACGCTGACCGGCCAGGGCAGCGAGATCAAGATCATGGGGACCGGCGGCCTACTGGTGAATATGGCAACGTGCTGCAACCCCATGCCGGGTGACGACATCGTGGGCTACATCACACGCGGTCGCGGCGTTACGGTTCACCGCGCTGACTGCCCTAACATGCTTTCACTCACCGACCGTGAACGGTTGATTGACGTATCGTGGGGGCGTGCCAGTGAAGAAAAGCACTACGCCGTCCCGGTGGAAATCATCGCCTATGACCGTGAAGGCTTGATTCGCGACATCAGCACCGTCATTGCTGACGAAAACGTCAACATCTCAGAGGTCAGTGTGTCAACCCGCCAGGAAATCGCCACGTTCCATATCACCATGGAAATCGGCGACAACCAGCAGTTGACGCGAATCCTGTCCAAGTTAGAACAGGTACGCAGCGTGGTCGAAACTTACCGCCGAAATGTCTCCTGATATTTTGCATTTTCTTCACAAATGCAGTAATATGGGTACTTGCACGCCAAACACAGATGTTGACATTCGTCACGGAGACCGTACTCATGTACGCCTATTTGCGGTCACTTACCCTCCATCAATTCAAATCCCTGGATGTCACCAAACGTATTGTGGTCATCCATCCACATTATGTTCAACCTCATGTATTCCTGGGCCAACTCGACCACGAGATCAATTACGTCTTGTTTTCCGGCGACCATCTGACCTATGCTCAGCTAGCCGAACAACTGGACTCGGTACTCGACAATGCCACACCGGCAGCAGACAGCATCCTGGTACTGGATGAACTGGACCGCGCACAATCGGCTGCGGCAGATCGCTTTCTACCGGAACTGGCCGATCAGATCGCGTGCCAGCGCATCATTATCTTCTGCCGCCGGATCCCCACCATTCTGCTGCAAGACCCTGAACTGGTACAACAAGTGGCCTTTATCCCGGTGGATGAAGACCTGCTGTTGTGGGATTATGCATACCATCAAGAGAACGGCTCTCACTTGCTTGAGGTCAACGCCTTTGGCAAGGGGCAGGTGACGCTGAATGGAAAAACCTATGATCGTTGGGATGGTGTACTGCCCCGATCCCTGTTCTTCTATCTGGTAGATCGGGGTATGGTCACGCGCAGCGAGATTTTCGAGACCTTCTGGCCGGAACTACCCACCCGTGAAGCGACCAACGTCTTCCATGTGACCAAGCGCAAGATCAGCGAAGTCATGGGAATCGATCTGACCACCTACTGGTCGGGGTACTATCACATTGCGTCCAATATCAACCTGAGCTACGACTCTGTACATTTCACCGAGCTGGTGCAGAGGAGCGCGGTCTCACCCGCTGAAGAGGCGATTGAACTGCTAAACCGGGCCACTTTCCTGTATCGCGGTGATTTCCTGTGCGAGACGGATATGGACTGGGCCGTAAAACGCCGCTACGAACTCAAAGCCGAATATGGTGAAGCGCTGGGTAATCTGGCCCGTGCCTATGAAGAGATTGGTCGCATGGAAACCGCACTTGGCCTGTACCTACGCGCACTTGCATTTGACGGTCCCGGTGAAGAAGTCTTGTATGGTGCCGTTCACCTGTACACCCTGCTAAACCAGCATGAGGAAGCGTGTGCAGTCCACCAACGTTTTCAGCGGCACAGCAGCCCGCGCATTGAGCAGGTCATCAATAATGCAGGTATTGTTGATTGAACCCTACTACGGCGGCAGCCATCGCGCCTGGGTGGATGGCTACTGCCAACACACACAGCACGACATCACCCTGCTCACCCTGCCGGCACAGTTCTGGAAGTGGCGCATGCAGGGCGGTGCGGTCACTCTGGCACGGATGCTGCACGAACGAGACCTGCGACCAGATATCATCCTGGCATCAGATATGTTCAACCTGGCTACATTTCGGGCGCTAACACCCGATCTGAACTGCCCGGTGCTGCTGTATTTCCACGAGACACAGCTTACCTATCCGCAAAACAGCCGCCAAAAGCACGGGTGGCAGTATGGATTCGTGAACTATATCAGCGCACTGGCTGCCGATGCTGTGTATTTCAACAGTCGCTATCATCATGACGCCTTCTTCGCCATCCTGCCAAATATGCTCAAGCACTTTGGTGACTACAACGAACTGGTAACGGTTGATACACTGCGACAAAAATCCGATGTCCTGCCGCTCGGTCTCGATTTGAAGCGCTATGATACCTTTGCCAGACCGTCCCGGTCAGATGGGCCGCCCATCATCTTGTGGAATCACCGATGGGAAGAGGATAAGGACCCTGGCGCGTTCTTCCATACGCTCTACCGGTTGGCTGACGAGGGGATCGCTTTTCGTGTCGCCATCACTGGCGAGAATTTCCGCCAGCAGCCGGTCGAATTTGAAACGGCTCGCGACCGCCTGGGCGAACGGGTCATCCAGTACGGTTTCATGCCCGATTTCGCCAGTTACGCCCGACTCTTGTGGGAGGCTGACTACGTAGTCAGCACGGCCAACCAGGACTTCTTCGGTGGGGCCGTCGCCGAAGCCATCTACTGTGGTTGTGTGCCGGTCCTGCCGGGTCGGCTCAATTACCCGGATTTACTACCAGAGAGTACCCGCGAAGCCTGCCTGTATTCCAACTCGGCGCTCTATTGGCGGCTGCGTTCGTTTCTTATGGGTGAGACAGCCGTCGATACCGGCCCACTGCGTCAATACGTGACTCAATTTGATTGGGCGCATATGGCCCCCATCTACGATGGGATGCTCTCTTCGCTCATCAACACTGGCGCGTAAAGCGGCAAATACTCGACCACCATCTCCACGACTTCGTTCTTGCGCGACATAGAGAACACATCTTTGCCACCAGCACGCCCACGCTTGGCCTCCTCGGCAACACCAATGCTCATATACTTGGGCTTACCTTTATTGGAAAGCACGATAATCATGTCGCTCTTCTTGCCCACCGCCGTCGCAGCCACCTCGCGGCTGGTGCTGGACAGGCGCATGGTGATAACGCCTCCACCCGCACGTCCCTGGGTGGGATACTCGTCTACGGGCGATATTTTGGCGATCCCGTTGTCGGTGATGGTCCACACATACTGCCCGGCGACCGCAATATTGGCCCCGACTACCCGATTGCGCTGGCCTAATAACTTGATCCCACGAATACCACCAGCCTGTAACCCGGTCGGTCGCACCTCGCTTTCCTTAAAGCGAATCGACTGCGCCTGATCGGTCGTCAGAATGACTTCATCATTGCCGCTGGTGGTGAAAACCCGGAGCATGGCGTCATCGCCATTCACATTCATCACCGTGAACACTCTGGAGGTCATCCCCGGCACATCGACCATACGGACCCGTTTAACCTGCCCCATCTGGCTGACCATGAACAGATAGCCGCTTTCGACCGGCGGCAGACTCAACAGGCCGACAATGGCGGCACCTGCTGGCAGACCGCACAGGTCGCTGAAGGCACCACCATCGGCGGGTTCCTCTACCTGGGCTAGCTGCTGCACCGGAACCGTTGCACACTCACCATCCGACGAGAACAGATACAACGTCTGTGCCGTTGTTCCCTGGACGATGAAACGCGGCGGCTGGCGTGTGTTGGTGGTCACTTTGGGCGGCGCATCATCCAGGCTGCGGGCCAGCTTGCCGTCTGTCGTTAGCGTGATCCAGGTTGTCTCCGCCGGCATCATGAGGTCTTCGATACTGGCGCTGCTGACAGTTGCACCCACAATGACAGTCCGGCGGCCGTCCACATAAGCCGACTTTATCATGGTCAGCTCCTCGTTGATGACCTCACGCATCTTCTGCGGACTCTTCAGCAGCCCTTCCAGATACTTGATAAGCTTGACCTTTTCCTTGTGTTCCTCAGCGATTTTCTTGCGTTCGAGCGAAGCCAACCGCCGAAGCTGCATATCCAGAATGGCCTGGGCCTGAATTTCGGTCACGTCCAGTCGCTTGACCAGGTTATTGCGGGCCGTCTCCACCGTTTGCGACCGACGGATGATCTGAATCGCCTCGTCCAGGTTATCGAGCGCCTTGAGCAGACCTTCCAGAATATGCGCCCGCTCCCGCGCTCGCTTGAGATCGTATTCACTGCGGCGGCGCACAATTTCCTGGCGATGGTCGAGATAAACCCGGAGCGCCTGCTTGAGCGTCAGCAAACGCGGCTGTCCATCGACCAGCGCCAGCATACGGATGCTGAAGGTATCCTGCATCGGTGTCAGCCGGAACAGGTTGACCAGGACATCGTTGGCGTCCACGCCGCGCTGAAGATCAATAACGATGCGCATACCGTTACGGTCGGATTCGTCGCGCATATCGGCCAGCCCTTCGAGCTTGCCCGACTGCACCAGCGAGGCTACCCGCTCAATCAAAGTGGTCTTGTTAACCTGATACGGCAGTTCACTGACGACGATCCGCTGCTTGCCCCGGCCCATCTCCTCCATGTGGACTTTGGCCCGCACGGTGATCTTGCCCTGGCCGGTGGCATAGGCAGTTTTGAGCGTGTCCGCCTCGTCTCCGCCATCCCGATGGCGATACACCACACCGCCAGTCGGAAAATCCGGGCCTTTGATGAAAGTCATCAGGTCTTCAACGCTGATGTCGTCCAGTTTGTTCCAGTTGTTCAACATATGGACCAGCGCGTCGCAAACTTCGCCCAGGTTGTGCGGCGGGACATTGGTGGACATGCCCACTGCGATACCCGACGCACCATTAACCAGCAAATTCGGGATACTGGCGGGCAAGACCTCCGGCTCTTCCAGACTGCCGTCGAAGTTCTCCTCGAAATCAACCGTGTCTTTGTCAATATCGACCAGGAGTTCCTCACCGAGTTCGTGCATGCGAGCTTCGGTATAACGCATGGCCGCCGCGCTGTCACCATCAATACTGCCGAAGTTACCCTGCCCATCGACCAGCATATAGCGCATAGAGAAGTCCTGCGCCATGCGCACCATTGCCTCATAGACTGCCTGATCGCCGTGCGGGTGGTATTTACCCAGCACCTCACCGACGATACGAGCGCTTTTCTTATAGGCCGTATCTGACCGCAAACCCATATCGTGCATGGCATATAGAATGCGCCGGTGAACCGGCTTCAGACCGTCGCGTGCATCCGGTAACGCCCGCGAGACGATCACGCTCATGGCGTAATCGAGATAAGCATCGCGCATTTCCTGCTCGATGTTGACACGTTGTATATCACCGATCATGGTTGGCCTCGAAATGAAATACAGGCGGCGTCATTCTAGTGATGTGGCAACCGCCTGTCAAATTAACGAACAGAATTTATGTTCGATTATAGCACAGGTTTAGCTGGATTCCAACTCGACTTCCAGCAGGTACGCATCCTTATCGACGGTCTGCCCGGCTTCGACCGCGACCGCCTTGACGACCCCATCCACCGGCGCTTTGAGTTCGTTCTGCATCTTCATCGATTCCAGGACGATCACCGTTTCGCCAGCCTTTACTGTCTGGCCGACTTCGACCCGTACAGCGACGATCAACCCTGGCATGGGCGCGTGCAACTCACCAGATGCCAGCATCAATCCGCCACGACGCTGCGCCATCAGCATCGCCCGTTCGTCAAGCACCTGACCTTCGTATAACCGTCCTTCGACCAGTACGGAATAGGACCCACGATCCGACTCGATCACCAAATCCATGCTTTTGTGATCGGTAATGATCGAATACAGCGACGGTCCCAGTGGCAAAAAATCGACCTGGCGCGGTTCACCGTTCACCTTGAGATTGCCATCGTTGTCGATCTCAATCTCGAACTGCTGGTTGTTGATTATAGCGAGGTATTTCATCTTTGCATTCGCTCCCAACGGGACATCCACTTCCAGTTACTCGCATCGCGTTTGGGCGCATTGACCACCTGCGTCGCCATGCGACGCTGACGATGTGCGTGCAGAGTTGCCGCAATCGCTGCGATTTCCAGGTCCTCATCGGTGGGGTCCTCCTCGTAGGTATGCATACTGAAGCGCGACTCCACAAAATTGATGTCGATCTGCCCGGCGATAAAGCTGAAGCTGTTGAGCAAATTCAAATGAAAGGGGATATTATGCTTGACCCCCATGATCGTGTACTCCGCCAGCGCCCGCCGCATACGCAACATGGCTTCGGAGCGCGTCTCGCCCCAGGTAATCAACTTGGAAATCATACTGTCGTAGTAGGGCGAAATCTCCGAACCGGGATAGACGCCCCGATCCACCCGTACCCCCGGTCCCGATGGTGACACCATCGTCGTGATGCGACCAACCGATGGCATGAAGTTCGCATAGGGGTCCTCGGCGTTGATGCGGCACTCGATGGCCCAACCTTTCGGATCGAGCAGGCTGGCCGCCGGTGACATGCGCCGTCCACGTGCGATACGGATTTGCTCACGCACCAGGTCCACACCGGAGACCAGTTCCGTCACCGGATGCTCAACCTGCAAACGGGTGTTCATTTCCAGGAAATAGAAGTTCCTATCACGGTCTACCAGACACTCAATCGTCCCGGCGTTGACATAGCCCACGGCCTCGGCGGCAGCAATCGCCATTTTGCCCATGCGCTCGCGGAACTCACGGTCCATCACCACACTGGGCGCTTCTTCCACCAGCTTCTGGTGCCGCCGCTGGATGCTGCACTCGCGCTCGCCTAGATGAATGGTATTGCCGTGCGTATCCGCCAGAATTTGAAATTCGATATGGCGTGCCCCCACCAGCAGCTTTTCCAGGTACATATCGCCGTTGCCAAAGGCGCTTTCGGCTTCACGGCGGGCGGTCGCCAGCGCTTCGGAGAAATTCGCTGGATCATGTACCGCCCGCATCCCCTTGCCACCACCTCCGGCGACGGCCTTAATCAAGGCCGGGAAGCCAATCTTCTCGGCTGCTGCCATCAGTTCCGCATCGGAAAGGCCAGCCTCGGTGCCGGGAATCAGCGGGACATTGTTCCGCTGAACCGCCACACGGGCCGAGTGCTTATCGCCCATAGTAGCGATGGCACCCGGCGGCGGACCGATCCACGTCAGCCCGTCGTCGATCACCTGCTGCGCGAAATCGGCGTTTTCCGCCAGAAAGCCATAGCCTGGATGAACGGCATCCGCGCCAGTTTTACGGGCCGCCTCGATCAACCCATCCATCCGCAGATAGCTCTCACGCGGTGGCGGTGGCCCGATATAGACGGCCTCATCAGCATAACGCACATGGAGCGCAGCCCGGTCGGCATCGGAGTAGACGGCAACAGTGGGAATCCCTAAGTCGCGGCAGGCCCGGATGATCCGCACGGCAATTTCGCCCCGGTTGGCGATCAATATCTTGTTTATCCTGGTCGATTGTTCGCTCATAGCCGGCTCCTTTACAGCGGAATATTGCCGTGTTTCTTAGGCGGATTGTGATCGCGCTTGTTTTGCAGCACTTCCAGGCCGTTTATCAGGCGGGCGCGAGTCTCGTGCGGCTCGATAATGTCGTCGACAAAGCCCCGGCTGGCCGCGATATAGGGATTGGCGAAGGCATCACGATAATCCTGCGCCAACTGCTGCTTACGGGCGACCGGGTCTTCCGCTTCGGCAAGGTCGCGCCGGTAGATGATCTCGACCGCGCCCTCCGGCCCCATGACCGCAATTTCTGCTGTCGGCCACGCCAGATTGAGATCGCCACGAATATGCTTGCTGCTCATCACGCAGTACGCGCCGCCGTATGCCTTGCGCGTGGTCACGGTCAGCTTGGGGACAGTCGCCTCGCAGTAAGCGTAGAGCAACTTGGCACCCGACTTGATGATACCGTTATGCTCCTGATCGGTGCCGGGCATATAACCGGGAACATCGACAAAGGTCACAATCGGGATGTTGAACGAGTCACAGGTACGGATAAAACGGGCAGCTTTTTCGCTGGCTTTGATGTCCAACACACCGGCCAGCACCATCGGTTGGTTGGCGACAATGCCGACACTATGACCGCCCAACCGGGCATAGCCGCACACGATATTCGCCCCATACGCCTCGTGGACCTCAAAGAACAGACCATCATCGACAATCAGATTGATGACCTCCTTCATGTCGTAGGGCTTATCCGGGCTGTCTGGCACAATCGTATCCAATGCGTCTTCCTCGCGCAGTGGATCGTCGGTTGCTGGTACGAAGGGTGGGTCTTCCATGTTGTTCTGCGGCAGATGGCTGAGCAGTTCGCGCACCATCATCAAGGACTGAGTTTCGTCGTCAGCGACGAGATGGCAGACCCCGCTCTTGCTGGCATGGACCGACGCCCCACCCAGGTCCTCGAACGATACATCCTCATTGAGGACCTGCTTGACCACATTCGGACCGGTGATAAACATGTAGCTGGTGTCCTTGACCATGATGGTAAAATCAGTCAGCGCCGGACTGTAGACGGCTCCACCGGCACACGGTCCCAGGATCACGCTGATTTGCGGAACCACACCACTCGCCAGCGTATTTTGCAGGAAAATCTCGGCATACCCGGCCAGACTCTCCACACCTTCCTGGATACGCGCACCGCCGCTGTCGTTCAATCCGATGACGGGCGCACCCGCCTTCATCGCCATTTCCATGATCTTGATGATCTTCTGTGCGTGGACTTCACTCAAACTACCACCCAGTACGGTGAAATCCTGCGAGTAGACGTAGACCAGACGGCCATCGACCGTCCCCCATCCGGTCACTACGCTGTCACCCAGATAGCGCTGCTTATCCAGGTTAAAATTGTGCGACCGGTGCTGGATAAAGGCATCGACTTCGCGGAAACTGCCAGGGTCCAGCAGAATATCGAGCCGCTCATAGGCCGTATTACGTCCTTTGTCACGCTGGCGCTGAACTCGTTCCGGACCACCCCCGGCACGGCTGGCTGCACGTTTCTCGCGCAGTTCCTCAATTTTCGGGTTCATAAATTTTCTCCATTTTTCGTCAGACGTTTCCACGCAACCACAATGGTGCGGATCAGAGTCATTCCCACCATGACCACCACAAACAGAAATGACAACCGCTGGCGATCATAGTCGGCCCGTGCAAACAGCAGCAAACGCAGCAGGCTGTAGAGTATAAACACAGCCAGCAGCCATAAGGCACGCATCGGGCGCATCATTCTACGGAAGAGCAGAACCGTCGTCCAGCCAAAAACCAGTGTCCACACGCTCCCAGCCACCACCTGCGCCCACACCGGCAGGCTGAGGGAGGCCGCGACATCATCTGGCAGGCGAAGCGCGGTGACGACCGCGCCCAACTGGTGCAGAGTCAGCAGCACAAACACGAACAGCAGCAGGCGTCGGGAAAACACAATTACGGAGTCACGCCAAAGCGGTTCAGGAGTTCAATAACCGCCGTGTTATATGCCAGAGCGCTTTCTTCGCGCACCCTGATCCAGTTCTTGCTCGCCAGGGTCTTTGATAAGCTGTCATCGATGACGCCCTGCCAGTCATCGGCGCGGAAGTCAAAACCATTGTGCAGCACAGGGATAATGATCGTGTCGGCGTCAATCGCCCACGACAACTCCTGCTGGACAACTTCGGACGAGAGGGTATTGCCACCCAATAAAAGGATGAAATATTCGCTATTTTCGATTTTCGTGCGCAGATGCTTCTGCCAATCATCGCCAGCAGGAATGGACAGGTCGACAAATGCCTCCAGGCCCACCTGTTTGAAGCGTGCCAGAATTAACAGGGCAAAAGCACTGCTTTCGCTGCGCCGGTAGGAGATAAACACATTTGCCGGCTGCACTTCATCGACCAGCGCGAAAGCTTCACGGGTCAACCGGTGCATATGATTGTCAGGTATGATGTACCCCATGCGGGTCAGGAGTGCAAGATCGCTGTCGTCGATCTCACTGTACCAGCGGCGCTGGAAGTACAGTTGCAGCGGATCATTTGTCGGTGACCGTGACGCACTGAAGTCCTGAGAGATGAAACTCGTCTGCCACATCTTCTCCAACGCGCCTTCGGCCAACTCGCGTGCCAGCGTCCGCACGCGCTGAGTCCCATCCAGCGGCACGGATCGATTTTCAACCCGATTCAGAAATGTTTCTACATCCATATCTTGTGGCTCACGTAAGTTCCTGGCTCGAAGTATACTGCGTCCTGTCATCGGCTTCAACGGACACACAAATAAAATGAGCGGCCCGCAGACCGCTCAACACTTTGCTGAATCGTAGAGAACCTAGCCGACGAGTTCGCCGAAGTCCTGTACCATATTGTCGGAAGGCTCCCGGCCTAACTCGGCCAGCATATCGACAAATTTCTGGTAGTGGGCGGCGGCTTCGCCGCTCCGTCCGAGGGTAATGTATAACTCCAGCATACTGCGGTGTACGTCCTCACGGCTGAAGTCGGCGTCCATCGCCTTTTGCAGCAGCGAGAGCGCCTGCTCGTTGCGGCCCCGCTCACGCCACACCGCCGCCATTGAGGTCAACGCTTCCAGATAGCCATCGCGATACTCCGCACGCCGCTCCTCGATCCAGGCATCATCATGCCCCTGCAAGAACGGCCCACGATACAAATCAGCCGCCTTCTGCCACGCCGCCATTTTGGCATCCAGCTTCTCCGCCACCCGTGCCTGCATCAGATGGCTGACAAACTCGGCGACATCATAGTAAATCTCCATCTCCGGGTTCACCTGATAGTAACCATCACTGTGAACCAATACATCGGTATCCAGGGCTTTGTGCAGCCGCCGCTTGGTCACATGGAAGACGTTCACCGCCTGATCGGGGTCCAGTTCCGGCCAGAACGCCTGACAAATCTCCGACCGGGTGATAACCGGGCGGTCCAGGGCAAAGAAGAATAGCAGACGCGGCAGATGGCCCTCCCAGCTATCGACCGGCTCGAACGCCTGAAGGACAAAGCCCGGTCCCAGAGCGTAGACTTCCAGGCCGTCTTCGCTCTTCTCGTTTTCGTCGCCATAGAAACGCTCGCGGATAATCGCATCGTCCTTGAGCATGACGGCCCGTCCCTGCGCGATCATCGCCACCCAGGGCAAACGCGGCAGCGTGCGTCCATTCAGCACCATGCGGTAGTTATCCGGCAGTCGGGTGGAGAGCAGATTGACAAACGACTGAACATCGTCCGCACTGTCACTGCGATCATATTCATCCAGCACCAGCAGCGGATTGTCGGCTGGGATTTCAGCCAAATCCTGGACGAAGGTATCCAGCACCAGGTCCATGTGATCCTGCGGGTTCTCAAACACTTCCAGTGGCAAGACATTGGTGTGTCGTCCGAAGGTCGGATGCTGGTAGGCCAGTGCCTGAGTGATGCTGCCGATGAAGCCATGTAGATTGATGTCATCCGGCCCCATCGCATAGTAGAACACATCGTAATCCGGTGAATTCACCAGCCGGGCCACCAGCATCGAACGATAGCGACTTTCCGGGTGCAGGAGAACGATCCGAACGTTTTTTATCTGGTCGGCAAATGTCTGATATGATTGATCTACAAACTCGTGCAATCTCATGGTTAAACCTTATCTGTAGTTGGTTTAAGCGAACACAACTCACATTATAGCAGATAGTTAATGATTTCGTAGGAGGCTATTACTTGAGGGATAAACCCAGTCGCCCATTTGGACTTACCCTGGCGATTCTCGTCAGTATTGTGCTGTATACC
>CAYQJO010000080.1:0-16834 GCA_964417785.1 uncultured Anaerolineaceae bacterium
CACCCGCTAAAGCAGGTGGTTTCCGCCGCATAATTTCTATGAAAGCTGTCATTCTTGCCGCAGGGCAAGGCACTCGCCTCCGCCCTGTCACTCTGACCATGCCGAAACCGATGGTGCCGGTCGCCAACAAATGCCTGATTCGCTACGCCATTGATGTGCTGAAGCGAGCAGGTCTGGACGAAATCGGCATCGTGATTAACGACATGTCGTCACCCATCACTACACTGCTCAAAGATGGCTCCGACCTGGGAATCAAAGTTGAATACATCATCCAGGAAGAACAAAAAGGTCTGGCCCATGCCATCGGCCTGTGCCATCCCTTCGTCGGTGATGATCCCTTCTGTGTGTTCCTGGGTGACAACATCTTCCAGGACAAAATGGAGGGGCTGCTGCGCAACTTTGAAGCCTCGGAATACGATGCTGCTATCGCACTGGGCGAAGTCCCCGATCCCACCCGCTTCGGCATTGCTGAGGTCAAGGACAATCTGGTCACGCGGCTGGTGGAAAAACCGAAAGACCCGCCGTCAAATCTGGCGATCTGCGGTGTCTATCTGTTCCGTCCGTCCATTTTCGACGCCATCTCGAAGATCAAACCGTCGTGGCGCAATGAACTGGAAATCACGGACGCTATTCAAGTGCTGGTCACAGAGAGCAAGAAGGTTCAGGCGTATATCGTGCAAGGCTGGTGGATTGATGCCGGTAAGCCCGATGCCATCATTAACGCCAACCAGCTTGTGCTGGGTGACCTGCCCTACACGCCCGCACCGGAGAGCGATTTGATCGAAGGCGACTCCGATGTGTCGAACCGGGTCATTATGGGCGAAAATACCCGCATCATCGACAGTGTAATTCGCGGCCCCGTTATCATCGGCGACAATGTCGTCATCAAAAACAGCTACATCGGCCCCTACACCGCTATCGGGTCTGATGTCACCATCGAGAACAGCGAGATCGAAGCCAGCATCGTCATGCAGAACTGCAAGCTGAAGGTCCCCGGACGCATCGACTCGAGTCTGGTTGCGGACAATTCTATTGTGACCTCATCCGCTGCCGCCCTGCCATCCACCCACCGCTTTATTCTGGCGGAAAACAGTTACGTACAACTGTAAAGATCACAACAACCGCTGCTGCCCGCTCCTCAGCGGGCGCGGTGGATGTAACCCGTTCTGTTGCAGCCATGCCTCATCCGGTCCATTCCAACCGACCGCCACAAAATCAACCCGGTCTTTGTCATCGAAAACCACGCCTTCGGCTTCCAGCAGCGTGCGCTGGCGTTCGGCTCCAGGACGCGGGCTGATTTTGCCCTGGCTGTTGATGACACGCTGCCAGGGGATACCCTCGCCGGGCGGTGTGTTGTTCATCGCCGTACCCACCCAGCGTGCACCCAGCCGGTCATAATCGGGTGGCAGTACGCCCTCCGGTGGCGGGATCATGGCTGCGATCTGCCCATATGTGCTGACCTGTCCCGCCGGAATCTGGCGCACAATCAACCAGACCAGCCAGAAGTAGCGTTCGGGATCGGGTGGATTCCACATCACGTCTCTATCGCCTGGATTAATTCGTCTATGGATGGGGTGTAATTGCCGAACCGGCGCACGACGATGCCGCTGGCGATGTTGGCAAGTGCTGCCGCCTCATGGTAGCTGGCACCGGCGGCCAGCGCCATAGTCAGGACAGCGATGGTCGTATCACCCGCACCGACCGTATCGTACACATCGGAGATTGCCGGTGCCGCTGCGTGGAAAGCGATACCGTCGGCCAGCGCCAGGGTCATGCCGTCGCCGCCGCGTGTGATGACCATCGCACCAGTGAGGTCTAACTGGTGGCGCAAATCAGCGGCGGCCTGTGCGAACGTCTCATCACCGTGTAAATCACGCCCCAGAAAGTCGGCAGCCTCCTGCGCGTTGCATTTGACCAGCGCAAAACCGGAATACTTGCTCAGTTCGCCCTGGGCGTCCGCCGTGAGCAGCTTATCCGCCGCCAGAGTCCGCACCGATTCCACCAGTGACGGGGTGAGCAAACCGGAACGGTAATCGGAAAGCAGCACCGCATCGACCTGTGGAATCGCGCCGCGTACCGCATCAGAGACCGCCGCCTCGATGGCGGCGGTCACTGGTTGGCGCGAAAGCCGGTCCAGGCGTGCTACTTGCTGCGGGAAGCGCAGGCCCATCTGCGCCATGACGCGGGTCTTAACGGTTGTCGGTCGCTCCGGATCGACCACCAGACCGGCGGGGTCGATGCCGCGCTCAGACAGGGTACAACGAAGCTGGTCAGCGAACTCGTCCTCACCGACCAGACCAATCTGGCAGGCATAACCGCCCAGCGCGACGATATTGGCTGCCGGGTTGGCGGCTCCACCGGGCAGCAGCCGCCGGGACTCAAATTCCAGCACCGGCACCGGCGCTTCCCGGCTCATCCGGGTGGCCCTGCCGGTGAGATATTCATCCAGGATGACATCACCGGCGACCAATACCCGCTGCCGGCTTAACTTCGCAATCAATGACCGTAAACGCATGATCTATAGCGTAGCGCAGGCAAACAAAAAGAAAAGGGCCGATATGCGACCCCTTCCAAAGCAGAAGTATCGTAACGCCCCTTAAGCAAATTTTGTTCGCGGTGCCGGTGTTTCGTCACCGTACCGCTCCTGTAAGCGATCACCCAACTGGGACATGGCTTTACCAAAACGCGCCAGTGTCGGCCCATAAACCGGTGTCTGTGGGTTTTCCATCTCAGCGCACTGACGTCTTTCATCGGCACGGCGCAGCAGTTCTTCGCGGCGCATCTGGTCCAGCTTGATATTCAGGTCGGAGTTAAACATCTGGTATTTCCTTTCGGCATCCTTCATAGGGTAATACGCAGAAGAGGCCGGACCGGTTCAAATTTAATTAAATGATAGAATATCGTCTTTCATGGTCATAGGCAGGTGGTGCCATAACGTAAGATCAGCCGGTTCGACCCTGGCCGTTTGGGCAGGGCAGGAAAAACCGGGCTGTGGCGGGATAGCTTCGCAAATATTACGAGAACATTCTTTAATTCTCTACGTTTTACCCGGACAAGGTGTTTTTCTTTGTTTTTCATCAGCGGCTTTCTAAAATAGACAGTGCGGCATTAGCAAGTGATGAATTAGAGGGAGTTCCCCATGTTACGCAGATCGACTATTCTTGTTGTGCTGGTTATTTTGCTGCTGCTGGCACCGGCGGCCAGCGCCCAGGACGGGAGCCGCGTTTTGCGGTTCGCTTATGCATCCGAACCCGGTCTACTCAGCCCGTATTTCAGTATTCTGGAAATTGACACTGAAATCAGTTCGATCTATCTGCAACCGCCCTGGGGCATGAACAGCGACACCGAATTGATCCCCATTCTCACCGAAGAACTCCCCAGCCTGGATAACGGCGGCGTTGTCTACGATACGGACAACGAAACCACCACCATCACCTTCACCCTCGCCGATTGGGCGGTCTGGTCCGACGGCGCACCGATGGTGGCTGATGACTTCGTGATCCTGTACGACATCGCCACCGATGGCGTCAGCGGGTTCCTGGAGCAGTACATGGGAGCCGCCGAGATTCGCCAGGGTGAGAGCGAAAAAGAGGTCGTCATCTTCTATGACGAACTGCTGCCCGACTGGTACGTGGCGCAGTATTATCCCATGCCGAGCCATCTGCTGCGCGAACCCTATGAAGCCGCGCTGGCCGAAGGCAGCAACTTCGATTCGCTCGACTGGCTTCGCAATCCCACCGTCAGCAATGCCCCCTTCGTCTTCGCCGAATGGGACCCCGGCAGCACCATGCGCTTTGTCCGCAATGAGAACTACTGGAAAGATGTGTGGGCTGACGAACTGGTCATCGGCTTCTACAGCGATACCAACGTCATCCAGCAGCTTATCAAAAGCGACGAAATCGACTGGACCCGTGACCTGGACCTGATCTCCGCCAACGAAGTCGCCGGTGACAACCCCGATCTCAAAATCACCACTTATTTTGAAGGCTCACGCCGCCAGTTGAAGTTCAACACCGCCGGCCATCCGGCCCTGGCCGATAAAGACGTGCGTCGGGCCATCATCATGGGCATCGACCGCTCGCTCATCATCGAAGAACTGTTCGAGGGCCTCAACACCATCCCGCTCAGTCTGTGGGACGGCACCCCCTGGGTCAACCCGGACCTGGACCTGATCGGCTATGACCCGGATGGCGCGGTCGAAATGCTGCGTGAAAAAGGCTGGTACGATGATGACGGCGACGGCGTGGTAGAAGCACACGGCGTCGAGGGTGTGGAAGACGGCACCCCGCTCGAACTGATCGCCACTGGCTACTCCAACTGGACCATCTACGAGGATGTGCTGCTGACCATTCAGCAGATGCTGGATGAGATCGGTGTGGAAGTCAATGTCACGCTTATCGATGTCAATCTGATGCACGACACCTACACCAACGACGGCGCATTCGCTACCGGCGCATACGACATGTATATGCAGGGTTGGTGGCACACCACCGAGTCGATGGCTCCGTCCAACTACTGGGCCTGCGAGGAAATCCCCAGTGAAGAAAACCCCGGCGGCCAGAACGGTGAGTTCGTCTGCATCCCGGAAATGGACGAATTGTGGCAGACGGTCGCAAACTCACTGGATACAGACGAGCGGTTGGAAGCTGTCTACCGCGTTCAGGAGATCATGGCGGATGAGAACTTCGTCATGTTCATCCAGTCCAACGATGAAGGCATGGTGATGCAGGCCGGCATGGAAAATGTACGGCGCGGTAAATTCGGCACTCCGTTCTACAATGTGAACGAGTGGCAGCGCACCGACTCTTAATTGACAGTGCCGGGGCGCGGGATGAACCGCACCCCGGCCTGACTGACTTATGGGCAAATACCTGATCCGCCGGTTGTTGCAGGCTGTGCCGCTCCTTTTTGCGATCAGCCTGGTTTTGTTCATTATCACCAACTCCATCGGTGATCCCTTCGCCACGCAGATGATTCAGCCACGTCCACCAACCGCCGAGCAGCTTGAAACCCTGCGGCGGCAGATGGGACTGGATCAGCCAATTTACATCCAGTACATCTACTGGCTGCTGGGCAACGACTGGACCCTGGTCGATGTGGATGGCGACGGCGACACTGACGAAAACATGTACGGCAAGCGCAAAGGCGTCATCCGGGGCGACTTCGGCGTATCGCTCATCACTCGCCAACCGGCGATGGATCGCATCGAAGAACGCTTCCCCAACACGCTGATCCTGATGCTGCCGATGTATGTAATTGTCATTACATTGGCGCTGTTTCTGGGCATTGTGTCCGCCCTGAAACAATACACCGTGTGGGATAATATCTTCACCACAATGGCGTTCGTCTTCTACTCCATGCCCATCTTCTTCGTGGCCCTGGGGATGATCTATGTCTTTGCCGTTGGATTCCGCGAGTTGGGTTTGCCCCATGCACCCATCGCCGGCATGTACGATCCAACCAAACCGCGCAATCTCGCCAACCTGATTGAACATATGATCCTGCCGGTTACCACCATGACGATCATCAGCACGGCGTTTTACATGCGCTTCGTCCGGTCCAGCATCCTTGAGGCGATGAATCGGGATTATGTGCGCACCGCCCGCTCCAAAGGACTGCGCGAGCGGCGGGTGTTCTCGCTGCACGTCCTCAAGAACGCCGCACTGCCGCTGGTGACACTTATCGGCCTGGACCTGCCTTTCTTGTTGGGCGGTGCGGTCGTCACCGAGAGCATTTTTGCGTGGCCGGGCATGGGCCAGTTGTTCATCGAAAGTTTGCGCCAGTCGGACTACACCGTGTTGATGGGTATTCTGATGATTATCGCGCTCGCCGTTGTCGTTTTTCAGATTCTCACCGACATCGTATATTCCTGGATCGACCCCAGGGTAAGGCTCACATAGGAAGCGGCTTGATGATAATCACACTGACATTAGATGAGTCCCAACCGCAATCACAGCTTGCTGTGGTGTGGCGGCGCTTCCGGGCGCACAAAATGGCGCTGGTCGGTCTGGTCATGCTCATACTCATCATGCTGTATATCATCGCCGGCTCGTTTATCTACTCCGAAGAATACGCCAACGACATCAGCGTGCGCGACAAATGGGAAGGGCCGTCACAGGAACACTGGATGGGAACCGATGCAGTTGGGCGCGATGTGCTGGCCCGCACCATCTACGGCGGGCAGATTTCGCTGACAATTGCCGTACTGTCGGTCACTGTGACCACCCTCGTCGGCACCACGTTGGGACTGGTCTCCGGCTACTATGGAGGTTGGGTCGATTCGCTCATCATGCGCTTCGCGGAGGCCATGTTGAGCATCCCGCTGTTGTTCCTGCTGCTGGTGTTATCGCGCTTCGTCGGTCGCGATATGAGCGATATCACCCTGTTGGGGCGCGAGATCAGCGGCAGTGTGATCGTCATCATTGGCGTCCTGGGTTTCACCAGTTGGATGGGTCTTTCACGGCTGGTCCGCGCCAGTGTGCTGTCGCTCAAAGAGCAGGAGTTTGTACTGGCGGCCCGTGCTATCGGCGTGAGCAACCGGCGCATCATCTTCCGCCACATCCTGCCCAACACCATCGCCCCGGTGATCGTCTCGGCCACACTCGGTATATCCAGCGTGATCCTGGCGGAGAGCTACGTCAGCTTCCTCGGCCTCGGTGTCCAGCCACCGACGGCAAGCTGGGGCAATATGATCGAACGAGCGATGGAACGCATGGATACGGCATGGTGGCTGTGGTTCTTCCCTGGCGTTTTCATCTTGCTCACGGTGCTGAGTATCAACTTCATCGGTGATGGTCTGCGTGACGCCCTCGATCCATATAGCACCCGCTAATTTTGACCCTGCTAAAAATTCCTATATACTTGCGGGACGCTTATCTTAACGATTATTTCGAGGTACACCGATGGCGACCCCGACGATACCGAGTCTGCTGCTCAAGCAGCTTTACACTTTTGGCAGCCTGGAGAACACCCGTAACGGCGTTGTCTTCTCGATCAAAAATCGGTTGACCGACACCCGCGTCACCCATCTCAAGCGCCTGGTCGTTGATGGACGCGATATTCCGCCGGAGGCCATCACCATCCGATTGAGCGACGACGAGTCCTACAAGATGCACACCGCACCGGCCTTTGACCTGCCGTTGGGCCAATCCGTGCAGTTTCTGGCCCGTATTGCCCGACTGCCCGAAGGCAAGCACAGCATCGAGATCGTCTTTGACGCCGACCTGTTCGGTGAACTGGTCATTGATGTCGAGGACTCGATTGCTGAAGACCAGGACGAATTCAACCGCATCCCGCGTGACACGACAGACGATTACTCCGAAGAGGCCATCCACCAGCGGCAAACGTTTGTCGAATCGTTCACCGGCCAGCCGTTACACCATATCAAGCACTACTCATTCGATCCGCACACCACACAGGGCAACATTGAGCATTTCACCGGCGTGGTCCAGATTCCGTTGGGTTTTGCCGGGCCGCTGGTCGTCAACGGCGAACATGCCCAGGGCGAATTTCTCATTCCGCTGGCGACCTCCGAAGGCTCGCTGGTGGCATCGTATAACCGGGGTATCAAAGTGCTGAACATGTGCGGCGGCGTCAAATGCACCGTCGTCGGTGACGCCATGCAGCGTGCGCCGGTGTTCATCTTTGAGAACGCACAGCAAGGTCGTGATTTCATCCGCTGGGTGGACGACAACATCGACAAAATCCGGGAGGAGGCTGAGGCCACCTCAAGCATCGCTCGTTTGCAATACATCGACCCCTACCTGACCAACAAGTTTGTCTATCTGCGCTTCAACTACTCCACCGGCGACGCCGCCGGACAGAACATGGTCGGTCGGGCGACCTTCGCCGCCTGTAGCTGGATACTCGACCAGTACAAAGGCGGCATCCAGCACTTCTACCTGGAATCCAATTTTGCCACCGACAAGAAAGCCTCGCAGGTCAACATCATGCGCACACGGGGTAAGCGCGTCACCGCTGAGGCGATCCTGACACGCGACGCGCTGGCCCAGGTCATGCGCGTTGATCCCGAAGACCTCTACTACCAGTCTAAAGTGGCGACGATGGGGGCGTTTTTCTCCGGGGCCAACAACAACGGCGCACACTCACCCAACGCCATCACCGCCATGTTTATCGCCACCGGCCAGGATGTCGCCAACGTGTCGGAGTCGTCTGCCGGACTGCTCTACACTGAACTGACACCCGAGCGCGACATATATGTGTCCATGACCATCCCATCGCTGATCGTGGCGACCTACGGCGGCGGTACTGGTCTGGCGACTCAGCGCGAATGTCTGCAACTGCTCGATTGCTATGGACATGAGAAGGTCAACAATCTGGCGGAAATCGTGGCCGGAGTCGTGCTGGCGGGCGAAATTTCGCTGGGTTCCGCCATCGCCTCGTCAGATTGGGTCTCCAGCCACGAGCAGTACGGGCGCAATCGTTAGGGTGTGGTATGGGTGCCGCTTGAGCAGTTGTTACTCCAAAAAACTGGAGGCAGACCAACTTGTTCGTAGTCTCGTCTCATCAGATTTTCAGGATCGTGTTGTTGATAGCGTCTTGAGCCAATGTTATACTAATCTTTGATTAATGGCACATTACATATTTGACTTTGCACCTAGAATTAAGGAGTATCACAGTATGACATCAAAGGGTGGACTTGAAGGCGTAGTCGTTGCTGACATTACCACCAGCATCGTCAACGGTGAAGAAGGTAAGCTGCTTTATAGCGGTTACAAAATCGAAGACCTGGCGGAAAATGCGCTGTTCGAAGAAGTGATCTATTTGCTCTGGCATGTGCGCCTGCCGAATAAACGCGAACTGGAACAGTTCCGGGCCGATATTGCGACAAACGCAACTTTACCCGATGGCATTCTCGCCATATTGAAAGCGCTGCCCAATGGGTCGAACCCGATGGCAGTTTTGCGGACGGCGGTGTCTGCGCTGGCGCACTACGACACCGACTCGGAGAATCTGACGGATAAAGATATAGCGCGTGCCAAAGCCAAACGGATGATCGGCCAGATCACGTCGATTGTGGCCGCCTGGGGCCGTATCCGTCGCGGTCAGCAGCCGGTACCGCCGCGTGTGGACCTCAATCTGGCCGAAAACTTTCTCTACATGCTGACCGGTCACGAACCCGACCCGGCAGCGGCTGATGGTGTGAACACCTATCTGGTACTGCTGGCCGAACACGGTATGAATGCCAGCACCTTCTCGTCGCGTGTGACCACCGCCACTGGTGCCGATATGCACAGTGCGGTCGTGAGTGCCATCGGCACGCTCAAAGGTCCGGCGCATGGTGGTGCCAACACCGAGGCGATGAAGATGTTCCTCGAAATCGACTCGCCGGAAAACGTCGAGGCATGGTTCCAGCGGGAAGTGAAAGAACATGGCCGCCGCATTATGGGAATCGGTCATCGTGTTTACAAGGCACACGACCCCCGTGCCGCCATCCTCAAGGTCAAGGCGAAGACCCTGGCGCAGAGCGCCGGTAACACCCACTGGCTGGATGTCGCCCAGAAGCTGGAAGATCTGGCGCTGGCCGATGAATACTTCATCGAGCGTAAGCTGTATCCCAATGTGGACTACTACAGTGCCATCATGCTCTACACACTCGATCTCGATCTGGACATGTTCACTCCGCTGTTCGCCATGTCGCGTATCGCTGGCTGGACGGCCCATATCATCGATCAGATGGGTGGCCGCTTGATCCGCCCGCGTGCCAACTACGTCGGTCCGAAAGACCTGGTCTGGAAACCGGTAGATCAACGCTGAGCAAAAGCTATCCGGGCGCGGCTGTACCGGCTGCGCCCGCCGTTTGCAACAAACCCAGCGGCTGCACCGTATAGGTAGCAGAGAAGAAAGGTGGGTTTTATGTTTCCACTTCAGACGCTGCGCAAAACCCGGCGCACACCCTATGTAACGTATGCTCTGATTCTGATTAACATTCTGGTTTTTGCCTGGGAGTTGACTCTCAATCAGGGCGAGCTGTCACGGGCGTTCGGTTCGCTGGCAATCGTTCCCTGTGAAGCCAGCCGCAACCTCATCTCCATCGACACCCTGATGGACTCCGTGCGAACCATGTTCCTGCATGGTGGCTGGCTGCATATCATCTCCAATATGGTATTCCTGCTGCTTTTTGGCCCCTATATTGAGGACTATCTGGGACGGTCCGGCTATCTCGCTTTCTATCTACTGGCCGGATTTACCGCCGGTTTCGTCCATATCGCGTTGAACTGGAATATCTGCGTACCCAGTGTGGGGGCCAGTGGGGCGATTTACGGTCTGATGGGTGCCTTCTTGCTGCTGTATCCGGCGACCAAAATCCGCACGGTGGCTTTCTTCTACCGGGTGCCGATCGGCACGGTCGATGTGCAGGCGTTCTATATGCTGCTCTACTACTTCGCCCTCGATTTCATCAACGGCCTGACCAGCCTGGGTGTCGATAACACATCGACTGGTGGTGTGGCGGTATGGGCGCATATCGGCGGATTTCTGACTGGATTGCTCATTACCTTCTTCGTCATGGTCTTCAAACCGGCACCACCCGTTTTCGAGGACTGATTTGTCAGTCCTCAATTAGGAACAGGCTTGATGAAAGATGAGAAAATGCGATAAACGCACCATGAATTTACGAAATCTTAATGAACAGATGTGCTAACCATGTTATAATGTGAACGGTACACGGGATGTGCTACTATTGGTGGCGAGTGTCCGCTAAATGATGGACCACCCATGACCCAACTCTCTGAGCGACGTCAGAGTCAGATCGCCATCGACTTAACATTTAATTTCGCTCTGGCACTGCCGGGGCGAGCCAGCAGTATGCACACACAACGGGCATACTTCCGCTGGGTGGATACGTATCTGGTCGATATGGCAGGGTTCCAGGCGACACAGGGACCAAAACGTATTGCACGGATGCACGCTTTGCCCGTTCAGGTGCTGCAAGAGGTCCTGACGGCACAGCAGTTGCGGGCCTGGCTCGGTATCTTGATCGGGCGCAAGCATGGCAAGCAGGGCGTGGATCAGGCGCGGGCGGCGGTTGTTACCCTGGCTGATTTGTTGGCCGAAGCCGGTTGGCTGGACGATTATGCGGCGGCGGCGATGAGCCGGGTTCGACCACCGCGTGCGGAAGATGGTCAGCGGCCCGGACGCTGGTTATCCGTTGAGCAAATCCGGTTATTGATGGACGCAGCACAGGCCGTTGCCACCAGCGAAAACCAGATGCTGCGTAACGAGGTGGTTATCAAGATGTTGTGTACGATGGCGCTGCGGCGTGAAGAACTCTCGGTTGCCCAATGGGGTGATCTCTCCTTGCAGGATGAGCGCATCACCCTGCGTGTACACGGCAAGGGGCGTAAAGTGGCCTTTATTGATGTGCCACCACCGGTGTTCAAGGTACTCAATCGCTGGCGGCGTCTGGTCGCACCGGGTGAACTGCACCCGCATGCGGCAACACCGCTGGTGCGCCGCCTGTGGAAAGGTGGGCGGATCGCCCGTCAGGGGTTGTCGCCCGACGGTATCTGGATGATCGTGGATCAATCCGCCGCGTTTGCCGGACTCGGCCATGTCGCACCGCACGACTTGCGCCGGTCAGTGGCCGGGGCGCTGCATCAATCAGGCGTGGCCGTCGAGCAGATCAGCCGTCTGCTGCGCCACAGCAATATCGCCGTTACTGAGCGCTATCTGAACCGGCTGCCACAGGCCAACACCGGAGCCATTTTGATGAGCCAGACTTTAGGTCTGGACGATGAAATACCAGGAAAGGACTTTTTCCATCATGATGAATGATCCGCAGTGTGAGATTCAGCCAAACAATACACGTCCGCCGGAGCAAGCGAGCGAGAAAGACCGCCGCGTGCTGGAACTGCTCGAAGGTGAATCCTTCGACACGGCGGATTTCGAACTGCTCACCAGTTGGGCGGATGTTGTTGACTTTGTGGAAGATGATCGGCGTAACAAGCATTAGGTCACGAACGGGACGAAGATCAGCAGCACATTGACGACGATCTGGCACACCCATGCGGCAGCCAGACCGTTACGCTCACGAACATAGCTGTACATGCTGTTCGCCATCAACACCACCACGCCGACAATCAGCGGGTAGGGTCCCCGGTTAATCAGAGGGAAGAACAGGACCATCTGCCATGCTGTACAGACCAATCCATTCGACCAGAATGACATATTCTGCTGCAATAAACCGCGAAAGAACAGGGTTTCTCCCAACGGCATGACAAACACGATATAAGCCAGTATGGTCCCGGTGGTCATATCCGGGAACATCAGATTTGTCGCTTCTGACAGATTGCTCCCGCCGAATGCCAGCAGCGGTGCGCCCAGAATCAGCCCCAATGCCACACCCCATGCCAGATTTTCCGGTTGTTCCTGCTCGATGCGTGGACCGTTGCCAATCAGCCATGCCAGGACGCCAAACAACGCCAGCAACCCCCACACGATGGTATAGCGGAAGTCCGCTGCATCCGGGATCAGCGGCGTGAGACCCAGGCTAACCGCGCCCACCAGCAGCAGCCCGAAGATGGGATCGCCAGCGGAGGCGCGGTAAGTGATGGTTTCGCCCGTTTCTACGTCTGGACTCGGGTCTTCGGTTTCGTCGTCGTACTCGTCGCTCAATTCAGCAATGTCCTTACGGCATCGGTGAAAATCCGCGCCCGCTCTGGTGTGATCCAGTAGTGGGTCACGACGCGGAAGGTACGTTTCATCCCCGGATACAACGACACCAAAATACCGTGTTCCGCTTCCAGGCGTTCGATAAAGCTGGCTGGATCGGCTTCCAGCAGATCGAAGAAGACGAAGTTGGTGTGGATGCTTTTGACCTCGATTCCCGGTATGGTCATGAGTTCCTCACCGATGCACTGCGCGTTGGCATGATCCTCGGCCAGCCGGTCGATCATGTCGTGGATGGCGACCAATCCCGCTGCTGCCAGCACGCCCACCTGGCGCATACCGCCACCGAGCAGCTTACGCGTCCGGCGGGCTTCCGTGATGAAGTCTGTATCGCCCACCAGAATCGACCCCACCGGCGCACTCAATCCTTTGGATAAACAGAAGGTCATCGAGTCGGCTTCCGCGATCAAGTCTTTCGCCGAAACATCCAGCGTGACCGCCGCGTTGAAAATGCGTGCGCCATCAATGTGTAGTTTTAGATTGTGTTCACGGGCGATAGCGGCGACATCATCGGTGTAGGCTTTGGTGATCGGTACCCCGCCGCCAGTCCCCTGGGTGTTCTCCAGGCAGATCAATCGGGTGCGCGGGAAATGATAGTCGTCGTCGCGTATGGCATGGCGAATGTCGTCCAGATCGAGGGTGCCATCCTCCTGCACCGGGATCGTATGTGGATGGACCCCACCGAGTGCAGCGATGCCGCCCGCTTCGTACTTGAAGATGTGGGCTTTGTCGCCCAGGATGATCTCATCACCACGCCCGCAGTGGGTCAGCACGGCCACCAGATTACCCTGGTTGCCGCTGGACACGAACAGGCCCGCCTCCTTGCCCAACATCTCGGCGGCTTCAGCTTCCAGCCGGTTGACGGTCGGGTCTTCGCCATACACATCGTCACCGACTTCGGCCTTTGCCATCGCCTCGCGCATGGCGTCGGTCGGCCAGGTGACGGTATCACTGCGCAGATCGATCTTATCCATGAATTACTTCCCCTTTCGTCCTGCTCGATAGTAGGTGGAATGACGACATCTGACAAGACCTTAACCCGTTACAGTGCCAACCTGTTTTATCATGAAAAAGGATAGATCAGGAGTAGCGCGATTATGGAACGACTCGGCGATTACCGGATTGAGACCGAACTGGGACGCGGCGGTATGGCGGTGGTCTTTCGCGCCGTCGATGAGCGCAGTGGTGGGGTGGTGGCGCTCAAACTTCTTTACGATCACATGGCCGATGACGACAACATGCTCAAGCGATTCTGGCGTGAGGCGCAAGTCGCCCAACGGCTGCAACACCAGAACATTGTCGGGATCATCGACTACGGTGAGATTGACGGTCATGCCTATCTGACGATGCCTTATATGCCGGGGGGCAGTCTGGCCCGCTATTTTCAGAAGCCGCAGCAGGTCAGTCTGAAGACCACCGCCCGCTTGCTACGACAGGTGGCCGCCGCCCTGGATTATGCCCACAGCCAGGGGGTGATTCACCGTGACCTTAAGCTGGAAAACATCCTGCTGGATGAGAAGAAACGGCCCTGTCTGGCCGATTTCGGCATTGCCCATCTGGCTGACGCCACCCGCCTGACCGCTACCGGTAGTATCGCCGGCACCCCCATGTACATCTCGCCGGAGCAAATTCGCGGCAAGAACGATATCGACCGGCGGGCCGATGTCTACTCGATGGCGGTGATGGCCTATCTCATGGCGACTGGCTATCATCCCTTCAACGGTGGTGACACCATCGCCTTGCTGCACCAACATCTTCAGACCATCCCCCCCATACCCTCTACCGTCAATGCGGAACTGCCGCCGCAGCTTGATGTGGTGTTGATGCAGGGGCTGGCAAAAGATCGCGACGAACGCCATGCGACTGCCGGGGAGTTTGCCCGTGAGTTCGCCAGGGCAGTTGGTCAACTGAAGACAACGACCCTGGTCAATATCACCGCACCCAATCCGGTCCCGGCCACAGAAATCACGGAGGCCGTTGAAAACAGCACGCCGCCTGGCTATCGCTGGCTGGTCGGTGTTGTCGCCGTTCTGGTGCTTCTGGCTGCGGCGGGCGTGTTTCTCTTGTTGTCTGACGAGGAGCCTGTCGAAGCAGCGGTGACGCCGGACCGCGATCAGGCGGCGACTCCAATAGTTGCCGACATCACCCATACTGCTGAGGCAGTACGAGTAAGCCCGACCATTGGCGGACGGGCGACGCTGCCGCCTTCGTGGACCCCTGAATCGACACAGACGCTGATGCCGTCGCCGACGATGACCCTGACTCCGACCATTACGTCCACTCTGTCCATTCCACACGGGGCCAATGCGAGTCTCCGGCAGGAGACGCCTCTTCGTACTGAACCTCGCCTTCGCGCCCCAACAATCACACGTTTGCCAGCAGATACACATATGAAATTGTTGAGACGAAACACGCCGGGTACCTGGGTTGCAGTTGAGACATTCACCGAACCGCAGGTTCGTGGCTGGCTGCCGGTCACAAGCATTGTGACGGATGTCAGGATCAGGGACCTGGATGTCGCTGCGGATGCGGTGGAGGCAATGGCAACGCCGGTACCTCCACCCTCGACCAACGACCGACCGTGAAACGCTAGACCTGTTTCAGGAAGTGGATCGATGTTGCAATCCCTTTGTGGAACAGGCTGGTGGTGAAGTGTTCGTTGGGACCGTGCATATTGTCGGTGTTCAGGCCGAAGCCCATCAGAATAACCGGGGCATCCAGGAGTCGCTGAAAATCTGCCACAACAGGAATGCTGCCGCCCTCACGGACAAACATCGGACGCTTGTTCCATACCGCTTCATAGGCTTTGATAGCGGCCTGCATCGCCGGGGTGTTGATGTCCACCATGGCCGGATAGCCGCCGTGCTGCTTGTTGATCTGCGTGGTGACGGTCGGCGGGGTGATCTGCATCACGTAATCACGAATGAGGTCGAAAATACGATCCGGGTCCTGGTTGGCGACCAGACGGCAGGTGATTTTCGCCATCGCCTTTGCGGGCAGGACGGTCTTGGTACCTTCACCCTGGAACCCACCCTTGATGCCGTTGATTTCCAGCGTTGGACGTGCGCCGGTACGCTCGCGGATGGTGTAATCGCTCTCGCCCCAGGCACGCGGTGCGCCGCTCATCTGCTGCCATGTGGTCTCATCTATGTCGATTTTCGCCAGTTCAGCCCGTTCCTGATCGCTCAGCGGCAGCACGTCATCGTAGAAACCGGGGACGGCCACGCTGCCATCTTCGTGATGCAGTTTCGCCAGGATGGTCGCCAACGCCTGGATCGGATTGTGGACCGCGCCGCCGAATGTGCCGCTGTGCAAATCTTTTGACGGTCCCTGCACCCGGACTTCCAGCGCAGTCAGGCCGCGCAGCGCGTAGATGATAGATGGCTGATCTTTCGACAGAATGCCGGTATCCGAGATGAGGCACACATCGGCGCTGAATTTCTCGCGGTGTTGTTCCAAAAATCCGGTCAGGTTGGGTGAACCGATCTCCTCCTCGCCCTCAAGGATGAACTTGACGTTGACTGGCAGTCTGCCATCCGTCTGAAGGATCGATTCGACCGCTTTGATATGGATAAACATCTGGCCCTTGTCGTCAGTTGCACCGCGAGCATAAATCTTGCCGTCGCGTTCGACCGGCGCAAACGGTTCGGTCTCCCAACCGTCCTCTTTTTGGGCCGGTTGCACATCATAATGACCGTAAATCAACACGGTTGGGGCCTGGGGACCGGCGTTCAACCAATCACCATAGACGACCGGATGGCCGCCGGTTGGCATCACTTCGATGTTCTCAATCCCGGAACGTTTCATGTTGTCTGCCAGCCAGCTTGCGGCCTCGCGTACCGCGCCGGCCTGTTCCGGTAGTGTGCTGACACTGGGAATCTTCAGCAGATCGAAAAGCTGCTGGCGAAAAGCGGTTGCATTTTCCTGTGCATAATCGAGTGCGGTCGTCATAACTTCTCCTCACGCAGAATTTTCGACATTATAGCCCCTGCCGGAAAGCCCGTATATAATGAATGCAACGATCCCGGAAAGGTGCTTTCATGTCTGAACAAGCCGCGCCACAAAATCTCAGCCCCGAATACCTTCTTACACTCTACGAAATCACCGGTGTGATGAACTCCAGTCTCGACTTCAACGAAGTCTT
>CAYQJO010000081.1:0-16735 GCA_964417785.1 uncultured Anaerolineaceae bacterium
TTCTGGATAATGTCGGTGGGTACGGTCTTTCGCAGCGAACGGGCGACCGGTTTCAGCCGGGCGTGTTCGGTGAGCAGCCGACATGGCGTGACGGTGATACGAATGATCTGGTCGTTGTGGCACTGGATGATCGAATTCATCTTTTTATCAATGGACATCATGGCGGAACACTTGAGCAGGCAGCGATTGCCAGCGAGGTGGGCAATGTGCTGATCAACTTCGATCCAGTGGATACCGCCTGCCAGTTCACCGATACGTGGTTATGGTCCTGGCCCGAAGAATAGAAAAAGCCTGGTGCATTGGACACCAGGCTTTGTTTTGCTTCGCTAAAGATTGATTACCCGCCCATCACACGACCGAGTTGGCCGCAAGCCGGGCATGTGCCGTCCGGACGGATGATGGCATAACCGCCCATCGGGTCATTTGCGATCCCCTCGAAGTTAATATTCCATATAATCATGAGGCGGACCCCGTTGTTGGCGGACCGGCTGGCTGCATCAGCCAACCAGGATGCGTGCTGCGCCAGGGTGACGTTGGCGGCCCAGTTGAAGTTGGCGGGCAGCGGATCAGTGAAGCCTTCTGGCGTCAGATAGCCTAACTCCGTCCAGCAAACCGGCTTATCCGGGAAGAACGCTTTGCCGCGATTGAGCATAGAGCTGAAGTAACGGGTTGGGAACTCACCACGCGGGTCGCCGGCGTTGGTGCCGGGTGATACGATGCCTTCGTTGTAGTGCAGACCAACGCAGTCGAAGTAGGAACCAGCACCGGCCTGAGCCATCTGGCGCATGAAATTATCGTCGTTGACGACCTGACCGGGGAACGCCGCTTCTGCGCCGGTCGGGGCAGGTGCGCCGCTGATGACAATTGTATTCGGGTTGGCGGCTTTAATCGAGTTGAAGGCCGCAGCCAGCAGCCGGGTATAATTGGCACCGCTGATGGTCCCTTCCGGCCACTCACGAGCGATATTGGGTTCGTTCCAGACTTCGATAGCGTCGGCACCTTTGGCTGCCACCTGGGCCGCGAAGTCGGCGTATGCTGTGATGTAGCTGTCAAAATCACCCATCTGGTCGGTGTAGCCGACGATGCCGATGAGAATCTTGAAGCCGTTGGCCTGGGCGACGTTTACATAGTCGGCTGCCAGACCTTCGGCATTGTCACCGACATTGTAGCGAAGCTGCTTCTTCACCCAGGTCATGCCGGATGAACGCATCGCCTGGATGGCCGGGTCGGTCAGCCAGGTCACATGGCCGCCCAGTTCAAAGGCGCCAGTCGCACCACTACCTGCGATTGGTGCCGGCAGGTCCAGGTTCGGATCAGCGGTTGCATTCGGGTCTGCTGGATCGGGGGCAGGTGCCGAACCTTCGACATATTCGTCGCAGACGGCGACGGCGGTCAGGTCAAAGGCGACACGCGCCATGTGGCGGTTGCCCGACATATCGGTGATGCGGAACGTCCAGCCGAAATAGGCGGGGCGCACATCGACCTCAAGTACGTCGCTGTCACAGCCATAGTCGATGCCATAGGTGTATTCTTCCTGATCGAAGGTGTAGCGCTGCACAAAGGTCAGGTCCACCGACCGCTCCTCTTCGACCGCGGCACGGGCGGCCAGATAGGCACGCCACAGCGGGTCATTGGGTGTCGGGGTGGGTTCACCACCGAACTGCGCTTGCGCAGGACTTGTAAAATTCAATGAAACAAGAAAAGCGACCAGCAGCATAGCCAGTGTGAATGCCACACCAACGCCTTGCCACTGTTGTCCGGGCCTCTTGTACATATTTCCTCTCCCACAACATTTGATAGAGATTTGCATAAGGCTAACCACAGGCGAAGGATTTTACCAGTATCCACATCGCTTGCGTAGGCCAATCGTAGGAATCAGGCGAATATCGTCGCGGTTTCGGCTCGCATGGTTTGCAGCCGTCCCAGGAGGTCGGTGTTGTTCTGTTCCGTCAGCACGTCTTCAACCGCGTCGAAGACTTCCAGCAAGGTTTCATCGAACTCATTGACGCGCTCGCGCAGCAGACGGCGGGCGTCATCATCGCTGGGCGCGGCCAGCAGTTCGTTAATCAGCAGTAATTCCGGCTGCATGTGCGCCTGCAACCCCTGGACCACCAGATTGTAGATATTGCGCAGTCGGCTGAGAAGTTCGGTGTTATTGTTGCGTTCCGCTTCCTGCAAGTTGGTCCCCAGAACCGACATGAAGCTGTCGCCCAGGTAGGATAGATTGGCCTGGATGAACGGTTCGGGATCGTCCATGTTGACCATATGTTGCAGTGCGTTGGCGGCCTGCTGCATTTCGCCCTGCACCTGTTGGTCAATCGCGCCGGTCAGTTCGACCAACCGGTCGCGGAGTTGCTTCACGCTGTCACCGTGTGCCGATAGCTGCTGGAAGAACTCGTAATCAAATGCCGGACGTGCCAGTGCAACGAGCGCCTGTAAATGATCGTCCTCGTCCTGGTAGCGGAGTGCGAGATCGATGAAATCGCTGCGGGTGGCGTTCTCGCCAAGTTGTTCAATCGCTTCAGAGACTTTGACGATGATGGCGTTCTGTGTCTCCTGGTGCTCAAGCATGGACTGGCCGTAGGTGGACTTTTCCACCAGACGATTCTGGACGGCAATTACCTGTTGTGCCAGTTCCGTGTGACCGCTCTCCATCACACGCTGCGCCATGATGGTCATGGTCTGGAAGAAGCGTTCATCAATCTTGTCGTTGTGCTGGTCAATCAGATTGTCGAGGGTGTCCGAGTCGGCGTCGAGGAACTCCTGTACCAGGTCTACCCGTGTCCGTTGTTCGGCCATCATCTCCGGCGTGATGCCGTCTGCCTCAAGGATTTGCTCGACCATACCCTGCATGGTGAGGGCGCGTTTGGGGCTGAACATATACCCTTTGAAGTTGTCTTTGGGCATCTGGTTGAGCAAATCACCGACGATCCGCTCCTGTTCATCTTGCTTGAGATTGAGTTCCATCGGCACATGCACGACCAGGAGTTCTTTATCCGGATCGTGATAGAGTAAGGGGCTGGCGATCAGATTGATGGTGCCGCAGTTCGGGCAGGGTGAATTGTTCAGCCGTCCGGTTAGCAAGAGGGTCTTGGCTTCCGGGTTCTGGCTGGCGTCAATATAGGTGTGGACAGGCGCGTCAAACACCTGACCACAGTTAGAACAACGAATTTGCGCTTGCTGTTGAGACATATCGCTCCAACTTCTACTGTTTGCGCGGGATAGTAAACAAAAAGGTTGATCCGACACCCGGTTGGCTGTCTACATCGATCACGCCACCGTGTGCCTGGATAATCGCTCTGGATAGATACAGGCCCAGGCCAGTCCCCTGTGTCTTCCGGCTGAGCTTGCCGTCAACACGGAAGAAACGGTCAAAGACGCGCTCCTGATCCTCAGCCGACAGACCGACACCCTCGTCCTGGACGTAGACGGTGACGTTCTGGTTGTCATAGTCGCCGCCCATCGTGATCGTCCCCCCGGCAGGTGAATATTTGATGGCGTTGCCGACCAGATTCTCGATCACCTGACGCAGCCGGGCTTCGTCACCCTGAATAGACGGTAAATTGTCTGCAAACCGCAGTTCCAGGTTGTGTGTGTCGGTCTGGGTTTTGAACCGTTCCATAACCTGCCCCGCAAGATCATCCAGCCAGACCTCACCCATGTCCAGACTCAATCCGCGCTGTGCCTGTAACTTGCTGGCGGTGAGCAAGTTCTGGATGAGCGCATCCAGCCGGTCGGCTTCGTCCTCGATCACGGCCAGATTATCATGGATGACCTGCTGGTCCCAGGTGGCATCCGGCCGGCTGAGTGTAGCAGCGTATCCTTTGATGATGGCAACCGGTGTCTTGAGCTCGTGGGATATGACCGAGATGAAGGTGTTTTGCATCTCTTGCGCCTGCCGGAAGTTGGTGATGTCGCGTACATTGGCGATGATGTTATCCAGATTGCCATCCTGAGAGAACAGCGGTGCATAGATAATGGCGATGCTGACGTCCAGTCCGTCTGGACGGTGTAAGTCGCCTTCCACGTAGAACAGGGTCTCATGATCGTGGGGCCAACCGTCGTCTAAACTACTCTGAAGATCATTGCCTTCGAGGTGTTTCCAGTTCAATACGGTATCCTGATGCTGGCCGATGGCTTCCGCTGCCGACCAGCCGGTCAGACGTTCCAAAGCCCGATTGAACCGCAGAATGTGCAGGTCTGCGCTCAGGATCATCACGCCGTCAGCACTGTATTCAAGGATCGCAGCCAGCCGTTGGCGCTCCTGGTTGATCTCTTCATAAAGCTGGGCGTTATGGACCGCGATGGCGGCTTGATCGGCAAAGCTCTGCAGAACCTGAAGATCGTTGGCGTTGGCGGCACTGCTGTAGCTGCGAAAGACGATCATAATGCCGAGCGGTTCTTCGGCAAACGATAAGGGTAGGGCCACCGATTGGCGCAGATTCGGGTCGATCTCGTGAGCCATCTCGCGCAGCCTGGCGTTGAAGCTTTCGGCGTCGGTACCGGCTGCAACGATGCCGGTCAGTTCGTCCAGCATCAGATTCAGTCGTGGCACCAACTCGCGGTCAATACCGCGTGCTGCCCGCACATAATATTTTTCATCCGATGCCCGCAGCGCGATCAGGCCGACCTGTCCGGCCAGCATGGCAACCGACGCATACAGCACTCGTTTGAGGACTTCGGACAGTTCAAGTTGTGCAGTGATGGCCCGTGAGATTTCTAGCAGGAAATCACGTTGGCGGACCCGGAAGTCTGGAAGCATTAACATAAGGCTATCTTAATTACCGCGTATTTGTCTGGCGACTTCGCTCACATCGGTTACACCGCCCTGGGTGACAACCAGGGCCGCCGCGCCGTAAATGCTCACATCCTCACCCAGGGCCGGTGCGGTGATGATGAGGTCCTGCCAGTAATCGGGTGCAATGGCATGCTGGCGGATCGCCTCGTTCATCGGGTCAAAAAGTATACTGCCCATCGTGCTAACGCCACCGCCGATCACAATAATCTCCGGGTTGAACAGGTGGAGCAGGTTGACAATGCCCATACCAATCAGGCGTCCGCTGCGGGTTACGATGTCCAGCGCCAGCGCATCACCCTGAAGAGCAGCGTCGCCCACAATCTTACCGTCGATGATGTTGAGCTTGCCAGCCACCATATCGCGCATAATCGACGGTTCACCGTCGGTAATCCGGTTGGCGGCCTGAAGCGCCATATCGGGGCCGGCAGCCTCGGTTTCCAGTGTGCCGACATGGTCGTCCACCCAGATGACAATATGGCCGAATTCGGCAGCCAACCCTTGCTTACCCAGCAGCAAGCGGTCGTTGGCGATGATCCCGCTGCCGATGCCAGTGCTGATGGTGATGTAGATTGCGTGCTGGTAGCCCTGAGCCGCGCCTAGACTGACTTCGGCCAGCGCGGCGACATTGGCGTCGTTGCCGACATAGACGGGCGTATGAAACGCATCCTTTAGAATATCCCCCAGCGGGACATTCGTCCAGCCCGGCAGGTTTGGCGGGGCCACGATCACACCGGTCTCCGGGTTCAGGGGGCCGGGAGCCGATATACCGATGCCGGCGACCTGATCCGGATCATCGGGAACGACCTGCGCAATCAGGTACTTGATCCGTTGCAAGGTAGGTTCCAGACCTTCGTCGGCCCGAGTCAGGGTTTCGACACGATCCAGAATGGTAAGGTGTTCGTCCAGGCGGGCCGCCCGTATACGTGTTCCGCCCAGATCAACACCAATGACAAATTGAGACATGTGGACTCCCATGGTTGTAGCGGGTAAATGGCACTGCTAGAATATCACAAATCATAGTCCAAACTGAGAGCAAAATGGTCCATGTAACGCCGGTACGCCAGCAGTACCTCGATATGAAACAGCAATATCGGGATTGTATCCTGTTCTTCCGAATGGGTGATTTCTACGAGATGTTTGACGAGGATGCTGAAGTTGCCGCCCGTGAACTGGACCTGACGCTGACAGGCCGCTCGTTCAGCAAGGGCGGTCCACGCACACCGATGGCGGGGGTGCCGTATCATGCCGCTGAGGGCTATATCGCCCGTCTGATTGAAAAGGGCTATCACGTCGCCATCTGCGAACAGACGAGCGAACCGGATGGGCGCGGCCCGGTTGACCGTGAGGTGATCCGTATCGTTACACCAGGTACGGTCATCGAGTCCGAGATGCTGGACGAGGACAAACCCAATTATCTACTGGCACTCGTCCCGGTGGGCGATCCGGAAACCGGACAGTGGTCGAAGGCCGGGTTGGCCTATGCCGATGTCTCGACTGGCGAGTTTGCCGCGACCGAGTTCGCCAGTGAGAACGCAGGGATGTTGGTGCTGGAAGAACTGGCACGGTTGAATCCGCGTGAGGTTATCGTACCGGAAAGCTGGGCGAAACGGATGACGCTGCCGTCGGGAATCCATCTGACGTCAGTGCAGGATTGGCGTTTTGAGTCCGCTACCGCGCAGGATACCTTGATGGGCCATTTCCGCGTTCGGATGCTTGATGGCTACGGTCTTAAAGACAAAGTACACGCCATCAGCGCCGCCGGGGCGGTGCTGGCGTATCTACGTGAAACGCAGAAGAGCGGCGTGGCCCAGTTGACCGTCATCCGCGCCTATTCGACCGCCAGCTTCATGGTGCTGGATCAGTTTACCCGCCGTAACCTGGAACTGACGTCAACGCTGCGCGGTGGTACCAAGCGCGGCAGTCTGCTCGGTGTGCTGGATCGGACTGTGACGGCGATGGGAGCCAGGATGCTGCATACCTGGATCAACCAGCCGCTACTCGATCTGCGACGTCTGAACGCCCGGCTGGATGCGGTGGAAGCCCTGACACAGGACGATGTACTGCGGGCGGAATTGACGGATGCGCTCAAGTCGATCTCCGACATCGAACGGTTGACCAACCGGCTGCTGGTGCGGCGGGCTGGTCCGCGTGACTTGATCGGCCTGCTGACGAGTCTGGCAACCATCCCTCATATACATCGTCTGTTGGACGGCATTCCGGCACTGGCCGCGTTGATCGACCGGCTTGATCCCTGCGAAGCCGTGCGTGATTTGATCGAGTCGGCGCTGGTGGATGAACCACCGGCCACCCTCAACACGGTCGGCATCATCCGGTCTGGTTTTTCGCAAGACCTGGACGACATTCTGGAGAACAGCCGTCAAGCCCGCGAGTGGATAAAGAACCTGGAACCCCATGAACGCCAGCGCACGGGCATCCCGACGCTGAAAGTCGGCTTCAACAAGGTGTTTGGCTATTACATCGAAGTGACCCATGCGCACTCGGACAAGGTGCCGGACGATTATGTGCGCAAGCAGACCCTTGTCAACGCCGAGCGCTACATCACACCAGGATTGAAGGATTATGAGACGCTGGTGCTGAACGCCGAGGAGGAAATTCTGGCGCTGGAGCGGCGTATCTTCGATGAGGTTTGCCAGCGCATCGGCGAGTCGGCTCCGGCGTTGATGAATACTGCGCAGTCGGTCGCGTTTCTCGATGTCTTCGTCTCGATGGCGGAAGTCGCCGTGCGTGAGGGTTATGTGCGCCCGGAACTGGCCGAAGATGACCTGCTGGTGATCCGGTCAGGACGGCACCCGGTGGTGGAGCAACTGCTGGACGGTGGGGTCCGGTATACGCCTAACGATACCCATTTCGATTCGATGTCGCGGGTGCATATCATCACCGGGCCGAATATGTCGGGGAAATCGACTTATATCCGGCAGGTGGCGATCATTACATTGATGGCGCAAATTGGCAGCTTTGTCCCAGCGGACGAGGCGACGATTGGTCTGGTGGACCGCATTTTCGCCCGAATCGGAGCGCAGGACGAGATTCACGCCGGCCAGAGTACCTTCATGGTCGAAATGGTGGAGACAGCCCGTTTGCTTTCCGGCAGCACGCGCCGGAGTCTGTTGATTCTGGATGAGGTCGGACGTGGCACCTCGACTTACGATGGGCTGGCGATTGCGCGGTCGGTGGTCGAGTATATCCACAACAGCCCGCGTTTGAACTGCCGGACGCTTTTCGCCACCCATTACCACGAACTGACCGAACTACCCAACATCCTGCCGCGTACCCGTAATTTCAATGTGGCCGTTACCGAGCGCGGCGAAGAGATCGTCTTTTTGCACAAGGTTGTCCCCGGTGGCGCGGATCGCAGTTATGGTGTGCATGTCGCGCAGCTTGCAGGAATGCCGCGCCCGGTTGTGGAGCGTGCCAAAGAATTGCTGTTCCAATTGGAGCAGAACGGCAGCGATTTTAAGCTCCCGTCCGCTGCCTTGACGGAGAAACCGCAGCAGATGAGCCTGCTTGCACCTGCGTCCAATCCCGCTGTTGACGCACTCGTGGCGCTGGTCGTGGACGAACTGAGTCCGATTGAGGCGCTGACCAAGCTGTACGAACTCAAACGGTTGGCATCTGAGACATAAGCTCGAACTAATACCACACATAAGACATTGCCTCTGCATAACCCCGGTGGTCCGGTTTACACTGCGGGTGTGACGTATTGCGAGGAGTGCATAGTATGTTGTTGAAGTATTTCTACGATAAGAAGCTGGCCCAGGCATCCTATATGGTCGGTTGTGCCGCGACGGGCGAGGCACTGATCGTTGATCCGGCCCGCGACATCCAGCAGTATCTCGATGCCGCTGAAAAAGAGGGCCTGCGTATCACTCATATCACCGAGACGCACATCCATGCCGATTTTGTCAGCGGCAGCCGTGAACTGGCCGCCCACACCAACGCCTGCCTCTTCCTGAGCGACGAAGGCGACGAAAATTGGAAGTACGGTTATGCCGATGATCGAACCGTGCTGGTGAAAGATAACGACTGGTGGATGGTGGGCAACGTCAAGGTTGAGGTGATCCACACACCCGGTCACACTCCGGAGCATATCTCTTTCCTGATTACCGATACCGCCGGGGCGGATCGCCCTATTGGTCTCTTCACCGGTGATTTCTTGTTCGTAGGGGACGTCGGTCGCCCGGACCTGCTGGAAGAAGCCGCCGGTCTGGTCGGGACAAAAGAAGTCGGCGCACGCCAGCAGTTCAAGAGCGTGGAACGGATCAAGCAGCTTCCCGATTATCTCCAGGTGTGGCCTGGTCATGGAGCCGGAAGCGCCTGCGGCAAGGCCCTGGGTGCGCTGCCGTCCACGACTCTCGGTTATGAGAAGTTGTTCAACCCGGCGTTCCAGCATGATGACGAAGACAGCTTTGTCGAGTGGCTGCTGGAAGGGCAACCGGAAGCACCGCGCTACTTCAAGCAGATGAAGCATGTCAACAAAGTCGGGCCGGAACTTCTGGCGAACACGGACCAACCATCTTACCGGACTCGCGCCGATCTCGACCGGGTGCTGGCCGAGGGTGCGCTGGTGCTGGATATGCGCTCGCGTGAGGACTTTGCCACGTCGCATGTGTCGGGGACGGTGAGCATCCCGGAAAATGAAGGCGGCTGCGTGAACTATATCGGTTGGTTCGTTGAATACGAGAAACCGATGTACATCCTGGCTTATGCGGACAAGATCGACTCGATTCTGCGTGAGATCAAGGCTATTGGTGTGGATCATGTCGGTGGGGTGTTCACGCCGGATGTGGTCGATGGCAGCACGGAGTCGCTCAGTATCCTCAGTGCCGATGAGGTGGCCGAACGGATACCGCAGAACGGACTGGTGATTGTCGATGTGCGCGGCGAGACGGAATATCGCAGCCAGCATATCGCCGGTGCCATGAACATCCCCTTCGGTTACCTGCCGCAGCGGTTGGACGAACTGCCCAAAGACCGGACCATTGTCGTTCACTGTGCCAGCGGTACGCGCTCACAGGTGGCGGCGAGTGTCCTGCTGCGACATGGATTCACCAACGTGGTCAATCTTGGTGATGGCATGGACATCTGGTCGCGGACGCTGACGACGGAAACGAGCTAAGTCCGATGGCAACTGTGCAACCGGCGCAGAAATCGGTTTTGACGAATTATCTGCCCTTTCTCGATTGGCTGGTTAACTATCGCCGGGAAGACCTTTCCGGCGATTTGATCGCCGGGGTGGTGGTGACGGTCATGCTCGTGCCGCAGAGCATGGCCTATGCCTCGCTGGCGAATCTGCCGCCCCAGGTGGGTCTTTATGCCAGCATTCTGCCGCTGTTGATTTACGGTCTGTTGGGGACGAGTCGGGCGATGGCGGTTGGCCCGGTCGCTATCGTATCGCTGATGGTGGGCAGCGGTATCGCCCAGTTTGACACAGCCTCGCTTACCGAGGTCCTGCTGCTGGCGGTGACACTAGCGTTGATGGTCGGTGTGGTTCAGTTAGGGCTGGGTTTGCTGCGGGTCGGCTTCCTGGTCAATTTTCTCAGCCATCCGGTGTTGAGTGGTTTTATCAATGCGGCGGCGCTGGTCATCGGCTTCAGCCAGCTAAAGCATGTGATGGGCATCGCCATTCCACGCCAGGAACACACCTATGAAGAAGTCGCCTATGCTCTGGAACATCTCGGCCAGACTAACATGGCGACGCTGGCACTGGCACTGCTCGGAGTCAGCACGCTGCTGTTTTTCAAGTACATGGTTCCGGGTCTGCTGCGGCGGTTTGGCCTCAGCGACACCTGGATTCTGCCACTGAGTCGCAGCGGTCCGTTGTTCGCGGTGGCGATGGGCATTCTGACCGTCTGGCTCGGCGGGCTGGATGTCGCCATTGTCGGTGATGTCCCGGCGGGTCTGCCGCCTTTGACCACGCCCTCATTCGATCCCGCCGACTGGCAGATGCTCCTGCCTACCGCCTTGACGATTGCACTGGTCGGCTTCATGGAGAGCATCTCGGTTGCCAAGTCCCTCGCCAGCAAGCGCCGCCAGAAAGTGAATGCCAACCAGGAGTTGGTCGCACTGGGCGTTGCCAATCTTGGTGCGGCTTTCACCGGCGCGTACCCGGTCGCCGGTGGAATCGGGCGGTCAGTGGTCAATTTCAGCGCCGGGGCGCGGACGGGTCTGGCGTCTATCATCACTGCCGTATTGATGGCGGTGACTGTGCTGCTGCTGACCCCGCTTTTCTATTATCTGCCGCAGGCTGTGCTGGCGTCGATTATTGTGGTAGCTGTCATCGGGTTGGTTGATTTCAAGCCGCTGGCCCATGCCTGGGAATATGACCGCTCGGATGCGGCCTCGTTCCTGGTCACGTTTGTGGCGGTGCTGCTCATCGGTGTGGAGACGGGGATTCTCTTCGGCGTTGTCACCGGTCTGGCGCTGTATCTGTGGCGCACCAGCCGCCCGCATATTGCGGTGGTCGGTCGTGTGGGCGAAAGCGAGCATTTTCGCAATGTGCTGCGCCATGATGTACAGACACACAATACCATCCTGGTGGTGCGCGTGGATGAAAGCCTGTATTTCCCCAATGCGCAGTATCTTGAAGGTTTTCTGCTCAACACGATTTCCGAGCGCCCGGAGGTCGATCATCTCGTGCTGATTTGCAGCGCTGTCAACTACATCGACGTGAGTGCGTTGGAAGTGCTGGAATCGCTGCACCAGGAACTCGCCGACAGCGACGTTTCGCTATATATGGCCGAGGTCAAAGGGCCGGTTATGGACCGGTTGGAACAGATTGGTTTCGTAGACCGCATTGGTCGGGACCATTTCTTCCTCAGCACCCATCAAGCGGTGGAAACGCTGGTATAATGGGCTGTAATCTGAAATGAAACGCCTGTGTTCTGATTCCTGTCTTGCTGCTGGCGGCCTGCGCCCGGTATCTGACGATGTGGCAGCGTGTAACTAATCGCCGGCGATTTTTCGATCTTCTGGCCGGTGGCCGTTTGAAGCGATAATCTCGTCTTCTGTGCTGGGCGTGCCATGCTCCAACACTCTGGCCCTGGTGGCGTCACTGGCGAAAGTCGTATCTTGCGGTTTGGCTTCAGTGGGAATCGCCGCTTCTTCCTCCGAGATGATGCCTTCAGAATACAGCACGCGCTTGAAGGCCGTGATGCCGACTTCGATCATGTCCAGATCGGGCGGGCGTGTGGTGAGATGCTGCAAGGCCAGATTCGGCTTGATGAAGATGCGGATCACCGGATGGTTGATGTGTTTGGCGGTGAAGCGCAGATACTCGTAGGCGATACCGGCGATCACCGGGATCAGGACCACCCGCGAGAGGATCAGCAGCAGGAAGGGTGGACGGCCCAGAAGCGAGAACACCAGCACACTGATGAACACAACGTTGAGCAGAAAGGCGGTGCCGCAGCGCGGATGCTCAATCGGGTACTTCGCCACAATTTCCGGCGTCAGGTCGTCACCGGCTTCATAGGCGTTGATGGTCTTGTGTTCGGCACCGTGATAAGAAAACAGCCGTTTGACATCGGGCATGAGGCCAATCAGTGAAATATAAGCGATGAGCAAGGTAAGCTGAATCACGCCTTCGATGAGGTTAATCAATGTGGCGTTGAGACCAATCGGTGCCGATCCCGATTCACCTGTTGTCAGTCCGAGTAATCCGCCGATGCCGGTGGCAGCAGTTGTCGGCAGCAGGAAAAACAACCCGATACCAAGCAGCAGCGATACACCGATGGTTGCGAAGCCGATGGGTCCGTTGAAGTTGATGTCCTCTTCTTCGCCGACCGCCACATCTGCCGACCACATCAGCGCCCGCGTACCCAGCCCCAGGGCATCCCACAGGCCGATCACGCCGCGTACAAACGGGGTTTTGCTCACCCAACCGCGATAGAGTGATTTATTGAGCGGCTGCTCGTGAACGACGATCTTGCCGTCGGGGTCGCGCACGGCGATGGCGGCTGTGTTGGCACCGCGCATCAAGATACCCTCGATGACGGCCTGCCCACCGTAGTTGAACTGGATTTCGTGCTTGGGTTTATCGGGGAACTTGTTTTGCATGCTCAGTCTCCTGGTACTTCACCATATTACATGGCCTCACTAGCTCCGCGTAGGGTGAGGTTCTTCTGCCGGTCGGATGTCTTGAAGATTGGCCTGAAGATACTGGCGGCCATTCCAGTCGTTGATCTCCAGCGTGAATGCCATATCAATGCGCTCTGGCATATCGTGAACCCAGTCACCCAGGCCAAAGCCAATCGCATCCAGGGGTGGCTGGCTGGCGCGTGAGATTTTGAGCTTCAGGTGACGATTATCACGCCCCACCGTGCGGTATTCTGCGACGTGGGCGTTGCGTACCATCAAAACTGGGGCCGGGTTGCCGCTGCCACAGGGTTCGAGCATCGCCAGATCATTCACCAGATTTTCCGTCAGGGTGTGGATGTCTAACTCGGCGTCGATTTCAAGCGTTGGCTTGAGTTGTTGGCCGTCGAGTGTGGATTGGGCCAGAGTGGTCAGCCGTTCGCGCAGGGCGTCAATATTCTCATTGATTACGGTGAATCCGGCGGCCAGGGCGTGTCCGCCATGACGCACCAGCAGATCGGCGCATTCATCCAGGGCATGGGTGATGTCGAACTGGGGAATGCTGCGGCAGGAAGCACGGCTCTCGGTCTTGCCATGTTCCATGACGATGGCCGGGCGAAAGAACTCCTCGGTCAGGCGTCCGGCGACCAATCCAACAATCCCCGGCTGAAAGCTGTCGTGACCAGCGAAGATCAAGGGTAGATCGTCGTCGACCAACTGCTCACGCACCCGTTCATGGGCCTCGCGGGTGATGGCCTGACGTTCGGTGTTCAGTTCCTGAAGCTTCTCCGCCCATTTGCGGGCCTCGGTCAGGCTGCGCGACGAAAGCAGCCGGTAGGCGATCATGGCGTCGTCCAGGCGTCCGGCGGCGTTGATGCGCGGTCCCAGGACGTAGCCGACGGTGGTCGCTGTTACCTCACCGGGTTTAATCCCGGCGACATCCAGCAGCGCACGGATGCCAGGGCGTTCGGCCTTGTTCAGGACTTCCAGCCCACGCCGGACGAATGTCCGGTTCTCCAGACGATCCAGCGGCATGAGGTCAGCGATTGTCCCTAGCGCCACCAGATCGCTCAGGTCTTCGATGCGGAGTTGGCCGCTGCCGATGCGGTTGCGATCCCGACCGTTCTTGCGGCCATTGCGCTGCTCAGCCATCATCAACGCCTGGACCAGCTTGAAGGCCACACCGACTCCGGCCAGCATGTCTTCCGGGTAGCCCTCGCGCTTGCAATTGATTACAGCGTCAGCCTGTGGCAGTTCATGGCCGAGGGAGTGGTGGTCGGTCACGATAATGTCCAACCCGGCGGCCTTGCCCACTTGTATTTCTTCGATTGAGCGAATGCCGCAGTCTACCGTGACGATCAGGCGGACCCCGGCGGCGGCCATTTCTTCCAGTGCGGGAATGTTCAGGCCGTAGCCTTCTTCGGCGCGGTTGGGAATGTAGGGGCGGACATTGGCGTTCATTGCCTGAAGAGCCTGGACGAGCAGTGTAGTCGAGGTCACCCCGTCGGCGTCGAAGTCACCGTAGACGACGATGGGTTCGCTGCGCTGGATGGCGTTACGGATGCGCCCGACAGCCTGCTCCATGTCGGCCATGTCGAACGGAGAATGCACGACTCGTTTGCCGTAAAGGAAAGCTTCTGCTGTACGTGGATCATCCAATCCCCGGTTGACGAGGATTTGAGTCACGATAGGATTGATCCCGCGAAACTGACGCTTGATCTCCGGATCGACCGGCGGGGCAATGCGCCAGCTTTTTGCCAACATAGACATTATCCGAGCCTGTGCTTACAATAAGATTTCGATAGTACCATCATACTGATACCGCAGAAAGTCTCATATGGCAAAAATCGTGTTTATGGGTACACCGGATTTCGCCATCCCGACGCTTAAAGCATTGATGGCGCATCATGACGTCATCGGCGTTGTCACGCAGCCAGACCGCCCGGCAGGTCGGCGCGGTGATCTCAAACCGCCGCCGGTTAAACTTCTGGCACAGGAGAACGGTATTCCGGTGTTCCAACCGGAGAAGGTCAGGCGCAAAGCCGCTATCGAAGAGTTGAAACAATGGCAGCCGGATGTGTATGTGGTGGCCGCTTTCGGCCAGATTCTACCACAGACGGTGCTGGATATACCGCCGTATGGCTCCATCAATGTGCATGCGTCGCTGCTGCCGCGCTGGCGCGGTGCCGCTCCGATCCAGGCAGCGGTCCGGGCTGGCGATGCGGAGACCGGCGTTACGATCATGAGAATGGACGCGGGGCTGGATACCGGCCCGATGCTCTCTGTCGGTAAGGTGCTGATCGAGCCGGATGAGACCGGGCAGACCCTCCATGATAAGCTGGCCGACCTGGGTGCGGACCTGCTGGTGAACACGCTGCCCGGTTATCTGAGCGGCGCGATCCAGCCAAAGCCGCAGCCAGAGGAAGGCGTCACCTACGCGCCGCAGATCAAGAAAGAAGAAGGCTTGATCGACTGGACTGCCAGCGCTGAGGAGATCGAGCGGCTGGTGCGGGCCTTTACGCCCTGGCCGGGTACATTCACCTACTGGAACGGTAAGCAGCTAAAGCTCCATGCCGGGGAAGTTATTCCGCCGGTGACTTTGCCATTCCGGGGCGAAGCTGATAGTGCAAAACCCGGTCAGGTGGTCGAGGCCAGCGGGCAAATCGCCATCGCCACCGATGATGGTCTTTATTATCCGCTGCGGGTCCAGCTTGCCGGTAAAAACGTCGTGAGTATTGACGATTTCGTGCGCGGGTACGATGATTTTGTCGGTTCGACGCTGGGGGCGTGAGGAAACGCCGGTCGAACCGTGTAGTACCTGTTGGAGGTTCTTCATTTGAGACGTTGGCAAATCGGCCTGCTGGGGGTTGTGGTCAGCCTGTTGGCGGCTGTTTTTATCGTGAACGAGATCGACCTGGACCTGCTGGGTGATGCTTTGCGGCGGGCGCGGTTTGTTTATGTGATTCCGTGTATTTTGCTGCTGCTGGCCGGTTTGGTCACACGGGCGCTGCGCTGGCGCTTGCTGCTCAGCGGTGGTCTGCCGCTGGACCGGGCCTTTCATATCATGAATGTGGCCTATCTGGTCAACGGTGTGCTGCCGCTGCGGATCGGTGAGATGGCCCGTATTTATCTGGCGACACGGGTGCATCCGCCAGTGCCGGTGTTGAAGACGACCAGCACCATCATCGTTGAGCGTCTGCTGGATTTGCTCTCGGTGGTGCTGATGATGGCGTTTGCACTGGTCGCCGGGCCGGTACCCGACGAACTCCGTGCGACCGGCGCGTTTTTCGGTATGGTCGGTTTTTTCGGGTTTTTGTTTCTGGTGTTTCTGGCGCGGCAGCGGTCGCTGGCGCACCGACTGCTGATGTGGATTATAGATATGCTGCCGTTCTTGAAGCGACTCAATCTCAGCGTGTGGCTCGGCCATTTTCTCGACGGTTTGCTGCCACTGACTCAACTGCGGACGTTGCTGGCGGCGTTGGGTTGGAGTGCGGTCAGTTGGGGGTTGTCGGTTGCGGCGGGATTTGTGCTGATGTACACCTTTTACGATGAGGCCAGTCTGGTTGCGACCTGTTTGTATATCCCGGCGGTGGCCTTCGCCATCGCTGTCCCGGCAGTACCCGGCAACGTGGGGACGTATGAACTGTCGATACTGCTGGCGCTCGGTGCGGTTGGTTATGGTGAGCCGGAGACGGTGGCGGTGGCTTTTGCTGTGCTGGTCCATGCGACGAATGTAGCTGTCCATGCAATAACGGGCGTGGTTGGATTTATCCAGGAGGGGATTTCATTGCAGCAACTCATGCGCGAGACGCGAGCGACGGCATCAACGACCACCCGCTGAAG
>CAYQJO010000082.1:0-16732 GCA_964417785.1 uncultured Anaerolineaceae bacterium
GACCCGCACCGGTGAAACCCTGCTGGAACGGGGCGCGGTTGGCTATATCGACCGCGAACAACTGACCAGCGCCCTTATGCCCATTATGGAAACCAACATCAACGTCAAAGACCTGGTTGGCGGTCAGGCTTCGACCGTGCAGTTCTACGACGGTGACGATTACGATGTGTTTGTCCTGTCAGTTGGCCTGCATCACTTCATGTGCGTCATGTTCGACGGCCAGATGGGCGCTCGCCAGCATGGTCTGGTCAATCGTTTTGGTCGGCGGGCGGTGGAAGATTTGATTGCGCTGCTGGGGGCCAATGCTTTCCTGATCCAACAGACAGCCAAACCGCAATCCAGGCCCAAACCCCGTCGCCAGGAGAGACGTCAGGCACGTGAGGTCGAGGTGGAAGAACCCATCCAGCGGACCCAGGCGTTCGAAAACGAGAAAAAGCAACCGGAACCTGTCGTACCGCAGCTTGACCCCGTCGAAGACCTTGATCTCGACCGACTGTTTGGTGAAGACATCGCCGTTGACGATGACATGTTCGACCCGGATAAGCTGGAAGAACAGGTCAGCCAGCAAAAGACAGGCCAGAGCAAAGCGCTGGATTGGGACCAGGCGATGCAACTGGGCATTATCCCCGATAACTAAAGCGGCGCTGTCTGAAAGGCATATCATCCATGTCCGCGAGTCTGGTTGGCAAGCAGATTGGCGACTACAGGCTGAACTCCATTCTGGCTTCGGGAGGGATGGCCCGCATCTACCGGGCGGTTGATCTCAAGCTGGAACGCGAGGTTGCAGTCAAAGTGTTGACGCCCGAACAGGTCGAATCCGATCCCACGCTGGCGGAGCGGTTTGAGCGCGAGGCCCGCGCTGTCGCCCATCTCGAACACGAGAATATCATCCCCATCTATCGCTACGGCGTCCAGGATAACCTGCATTATCTGTCGATGAAGTTGATCGAGGGTGAAGACCTGGCCGACGAGATGAACCGGCTGCGCGGTCAGTTCAAACTGATGGACCCAAAGCGAATGCTACACATCATGGGGCAGATCGCGTCGGCGCTGGATTACGCTCACCAGCACAATGTCATTCACCGCGACATCAAACCATCCAATATTCTGATTGACAAAACCGACAAGGCCATTCTGACCGATTTTGGTCTGGTATTGCGGACGGAAATCGACAAAACGATGGGAACGGCTTTTGGCACCCCGCGCTATATTGCACCGGAACAGGCGTTGGCTTCGGAGAAAGCCGTTCCGCAAAGTGACATCTATTCCCTGGCGGTCATCGTCTTCGAGATTTTGACCGGTACCATGTTGTTCAAAGCCGACACCGCCATGCAGATTGCCCTGGCTCACATCGGTGAACGCCCACCTGAACCGCGCACCGTCAACCCGGATATTCCGCTGGCGGTCGAGATCGAAGTGCTGCGGGCGCTGGAAAAAGAACCAGCCAGACGCCACAAGACCGCCACACAGTTTGTCAACGCCCTGCGCGAAGCCTACGGTGAGGATGTAGAAGACAGCCGAACCGATATGCCCGAAGCTGTGAAATCCCACACACCGGTGTTCAAGCCGGGTGAGGTGACGGCATTCCAGGAAGAAGCACGCGAACCAATCGTCAACACTCCCATGCCGGATGAACCCACAATTGCGGGCAACGTCAAAAGCCAGCCAATGCCGTCCCGGAGCCGGCAGTCGGTTGGCATGTTAATCGGTGTCGTTCTGGCGCTGGTGGTCATCGTTGGTGCCGGACTGGTCTTCGCCGGGGGGGCTTCACCCGCACCCACACCGACGACGGTAGCTATGACGGACAACAGTCCCACAGCCCAGCCAACCATGGCAGCGGCGGTTGAGCCAACAACCCAACGGTTGGCTGAGACCGGTGATCCGATGCTGCTGGCCGTGTACTATGAATTTAATGTGCTGGCACTACGCAACAACGGCGAGGTGGCGATGGATGTTAGTCAACTGCGGCTTGCCCGTGCCGACGGCAGCGATCCATTGGACGGCAGCAGTGTCACCGGGCAGGTCCTGGAACCGGGTGAATGTGTCGTTGTGATGCTTCAGGGACATCCGGTCGAAACACCGGAAGACTGGAACTGTGCGACAGTGCGTAACCAGATTCAACGCCAGACCAGCGGGTTGTTCTGGCGAACAACCGCTGACTCGGATGCGTTTACCATTACCTACACTGGCGAATCACGCCAATCGTGTGCAGCAGTAGGGCGCGGCGGTGCCGAATCCTGCACGGCTACCTTACCCCAATCCGCCGATTAGACCACGCAGTCTTTTTTTTATCCCATATCTGAATAGAATGAAGACAACTGACGTCGCGAGGTGTTTATGCGGTCAATCAAAACCCTGCTGCTCATCGCGTGGTTGAGCCTGGTGGCGCTGGCCTGCAACCTGACTTCAAACAGCCCACCACCGACGCTCGTTCCACGAGACCCGATTGCAGCCACCGCCAAGGCGACACTGGGTTATGCCACCGAAGTACCGGAAGCGCTGCCCCAGGTGACGCCGTTCAAACCCCAGGATCAGGCCGACCTGACCATGTTTACCTTGCTCAACGAAGTGGAACCGGATCGGTTGATTATGCACATCGACCAACTGGTGGGTTTTTACACCCGGCATGTGAACTCTCCGCTCGACCTGCCGGATCAAGGTGTAGGGGCGGCTTTCCGTTACATCAACGACCAGTTACAGGCGATCCAGGCCCAGGCCCCGCAGAATTTCACCCTGTTCCCCGATGGGGTGCCGTTCCGCGCTGAGTTCAACGGCAAATCGACCGAACAGCGCAACGCTGTCGCCTTCATCCAGGGAACGGAAGAAGGTGCCGGTGTGATACTCATCGGCGCACATTATGACAGCCGGTCGGACGATCTCAGCGACGCCGATGCCTATGCGCCGGGTGCAGCCGATAACGGTTCCGGGGTGGCCGCCCTGCTGGAAATGGCCCGCGTTCTCAGCCAGCACCCTCACCGGGCCTCGATCATGTTCGTATTTTTCGCCGCTGAAGAAGTCGACGCCCAGGGCAGCCGTGCTTTCGTGCGCGATTACATCCAGCGACACGACATTCCGCTGGACTATATGATTAATGTCGATACCATCGGCAGTTGGAATGGCCCCGATGGTACGATCAACGACCGCGATATTCGGATCTTCTCCAACGGACCGAACGACTCCAACTCGCGCCAACTGGCACGGATGGCGAATTTCATCGGCTACAATCACGCGCTGGACCTGAACATGCTGGTGCAGGATAAGATGGACCGTGAAGGCCGTTATGGCGATCACCGGTCGTTTGAAGAAGCTGGTTACGCGGCCATCCGCTTTATCGAAGCCCTCGAAGATACCAGCAAGCGCGAGGGCCAGGATACTATCGACGGTGTGGAGGTCGGTTATCTGGCATCAGCGACCCGCACGATTCTGGGTGTCGTGAGTGCGCTGGCCGATGGACCGCGCCCGCCGCAGAACATCACCCTGCGGCAGGAGGGCAACGGGATGCAGTCGTTGGTGTGGGAACCCATACCGGAGGCAACCCAGTATATCGTTGCTCTGCGCCGCCCCGGATCGTTGATCTATGACTCCCAGTTCGCCTGGAACGCCACACGCACCAACCCCTGGGACAAATGGACACAGTACGAAGCGGTCGCCATTGCCGCTGTCGGTGCAGATGGCATGGTCGGTCCCTTTTCGACCGAATACGTGATTAAGTAGGCCACCATGTCGCAGGAACTGGACCCCATCCCACCAGAACAGGCGCGTGCCATATTGGACGCTGCTGTGAACGCACGCCTGGGACCGGGCTGGGAAGACGAAGGCTGGATTGTCGTCAGTCGCCACGATTACATGCTGCGCCTGAACCGCCAGCGGACAACCATTGACTTTTATGTTGATCTGCTGGGACAGGTATCAGTTGAGGAAAGCGCCACCACCGACGCCAATCAAGCCCGGTTGATCGCGTGGTTCTTGCTGGCAGCATCGGTTTTCATCGCAATCCTGCTGGCACGTATTGCCGGGTTGTGATACCATCGCCCCTTTATCCCCATCAGAGAGCATGATCGTGGTTCAAGCCTTGACCAGAGTCAATATTCGCAGGGCCGAATCGGCGGAAGCCAGCAAAATCGCGGATTTTATCACCCCCTTTGTCGAGGATGGGCGGCTCCTGCCGCGCACTTACGACGAAATGGATGATCTGATCGACAACTTCTTCATCGCCGAGATTGAGGGGCGTATGGTCGGGTGTGCTGCCCTGGAAATCTACTCGTGGAAACTGGCGGAGATTCGCAGTCTGGCGGTATCGTCGGATACCCAGGGAATGGGGGTCGGGCGGATGCTGGTGCAGACCTGTGTGGACCTGGCCCATGAGCGCGGTATCCTGGAAGTCATGGCAATCACCTCGTCCGATCAATTCTTTCGTGCCTGCGGTTTCGATTTCACCCTCCCCGGCGAGAAAAAAGCTGTCTTTTACCAGACCCGTACCTAACTGAATACTAACCGCTTCTTCCGTCTGCCGAGTTTCATGCATCAGGCGGGTGTGTTATACTGCCTTTATGATGGACGAACAAACGGACTGGATTGACCAGATCAAGGCACGGGGGTTTGGCGATTTGATGGGCGTCACACTGGACGCCCTGGAACCGCTTGGCCCACTGGGAGCGCAGTTGCTCTGGGTATTCCAGCCTCTTTCGGGTGTTCTCGGCTGGCACAAAGCGGTCGATCAAATCGCCAGGGCATTAGAAGAACCCGGCGGGATTGATACGCTCCGGCAGCGCCTTCGTGATGACTCGGACTGAAACCAAGGGGAGAGGTCCCGGTGGACGACAGCACAACAGTGGTCCTCAGTATTGGCATGATTCTCCTGACGCTTGTCGTCACCGCATTTTTCTCGCGGCGCAGTAAGTTACCGCTGCGCCCTATTGGAGCCTATGCGATGTTGCCCCGGCTGATCGGGCAGTCCATCGAGGCTGATCGCCCCATCCATCTCTCGCTCGGCAGTGCCGGTATCGGCGGTGAGAACACACTTCTGACCATCGCCAGCGCGGAGATGGCCTACTGGATTATCCGTGACGCTGCCATCGGCGATACCTCACCCCTGTTTTCCGTTACCAACGCCAGTGCCTTGCCATTCGCCCAGGACACCTTGCGCCGGGCGTTCTATTCCCGCGAACTGGGACGCGGGTATCATGCTGGCAGCGCTCGCTGGTATCCATCCGGCTCGCGCTCACTCGCTTTTGCCGCAGCGATTACAGCCATGATGAGCGACGAAAATGTTTCCTCCAATGTGATGCTCGGCAGTTACGGCCCCGAGCTGGCCCTGATTTTGAACGCGAGTATGCGGCGCAGCCTCCCTTCTATCGCCGTTAGTGACCAGTTGGAAGGGCAGGCGGTAGCCTATGCGCTGGCGGACGAACCCCTGATTGGTGAAGAAATCTTTTATTCTGCTTCCTATCTTGCCGGGGATCGTTTGCGCACACCGGAGCCGCTGACTGCGGATGTACTGCGATGGATTGTGATTGCCGCCATGTTCATTGGTCTGGTCATGGCGATAGCGGAAGGAGCATAAGCCATGCGTTTTCGACTGGGACAGGCGCTTGCTCTGGGATTGACGGCGGGGATCGGTCTGGTTACGTTGATGGGCCTGCTCTTCGCCAACGATGACCTCGGATTGGCAGAGAACTATAACGTCGATATTGACGCCCTCCGCAGTTTCACCGACCTGATCTTGCAGGTGACGACCATCACCATTGCCCTGACCGTCTTGCTCGGTGTATTCAATCTGCTGCTGGTCCATATACGGCGTTTGAGTGGCCGCCAGAAAGGCATGATCTATAGTCTGGTGCTGCTCGCCAGTTTTGCCCTGGTTGTGCTGACCTATGTGGTCGAGCGTGATTCGAGCATGGTCCTGCTGGAAACGGTGCAGGTCTCAGTCGAGTCGGCGCTGGCCGGGCTGCTGTTTTTTGCATTGGTCTATGGTGCCTATGGTATTTTGCGCCAACAGATCACATGGCCCCGTATCTTGTTTGTCATCGTACTCTTGATTGTTCTGATTGGCACCCTTCCCATTGACGGTCTTGGTATCATCACCGATATGCGCGACTGGTTGATGGATATTCCGGTCAATGCCGGAGCGCGAGGATTGCTGATGGGCATCGCGCTGGCAACGCTGGTTACTGGTGTGCGCGTTCTTATCGGTGTTGACCGGTCTTACCGCGAATAGGTGGGAAACATGAGTGACGACTTTGATTGGCTGAGAGACAACGCAGACGACGATTCTGATTCGCAGGATGACAACCTGGATTTTGCCTGGACGCAGGAAAACGATGACGACGGCAGCACCGATGGCTCCGACGACCTGACACTGGATTGGATGCTGGACGAGTCTGAAATTGATTCTCCTGATGCCAGTTCCCGCCTGGGCGTAACCGGCCAGCTATCCTGGCAGCACGAAGAAGAGTCCGAAACCGGCGGCTATGAAGCCGAACAATATGACTGGCAGGACCAGGCATCCGGCGACACACCGTCCAGCCAGAGTGGTTTAACCGGACAATTGGACTGGGTTGAGCCAGATGATACCGAAGATGAAGAAGACGAAAGTCCAGCCAGCCAGCCAATCCAGGTTCAGCCACACCAACCGGTAGACGCGACCTTTGATGAGTCGCAGTTGCCGGATTGGATGCAAGGTCTGGCTGAGGACGAACCAGACGACCCCGAACCCGAAATAAAAAACCCGGATGAACTCCCCGATTGGTTGCAGGACGCCATCGACTCGACCTCACCCGCCTTTGTCGATGATGCGGAAATCGAGGAAGAAGACGAACTGCCGGAGTGGCTGCGGGACAGCCTGAGTGAGGATGTTCAGCCAGCACAGACCGGTGTGTTCGATGAATCCATGCCCTACGAGGACGCAGACGATGAACTGCCGGACTGGATGCGCGATAGCCTGAGTGATGAAGAAGATGAGCCAGCGCTATTCGCCGAGACACCCGCATTTGACAGCGAAGAGCCGTTGGAAACAACCTTCGCCGAAGAAGTTGAAGAAGACGAGCCAGCGCTATTCGCTGAAACGCCAGAATCTGATTCGGTCGAATCGTTGGACGAACTCTTCGCGGATAATGTCGAAGAGTCGGACTTGCTCGCGGACCTGCTCAATGAAGGCGACGATGAGGATTTGTCCTTCTTTGAGGAGGTCAAATCCTCACCGGATAGTAGCTCGTTCTTCGATGAGGAAGACTTTGGCGCGGAATTCGAGGAACGCGACGAATTCGACCTGCTGGCAGATATGGCCGCTCAGGAAGACAGCCTGGACGCGCTGTTGGGCGATGATGGTGACGATTCGTTTGACCTGCTGGGCGAGTTGACTGAGACCGACGAAGAGTTTGTTCAAATGCCGGATTTGATGGACGACATCGATCCGACCACACGCCAGCCAGAAGAACTGCAAACCCCACTGGACAGCGTGTCGGGCAGTGTTACCGACGAAGACCTTGCCTTGCTGTTTGGCGATGTTGAGGAAGAGGCTACATCACGCGAGGTCACCGATGATGACCTTGATCTGCTCTTCGGTGGTGACGACGAAGTTGAAGAGCCAGAAATCGCTGCCTCCCGTGAAGTCACCGATGATGATCTTGATCTACTCTTCGGTGGTGACGACAGTCAGGATGACGAAGATGTCGATTGGTTCGCACCACCACAACCAGCAACCGGTGATATAGAAGAACCGGATTGGCTAGATGATGTCGAAGGCGAGGTTGTCGAACCAGTAGCAGAACAACCGCAGTCATATGCCGATGTCGATGATTTTCTCGCCAGCCTGGATGCCGCTGATCTGGTGGCGACCGGCGGCGATATTGGCGGCGATGATGTCGATTTTGACGCTCTGTTTGATGACGATACCCTGGGTGATCTCGGCGAGCAGACCAGCGATGGTGAGGCGGAACAGACACTCGCAGAGGATGCGCCCGATTGGCTGACCGATCTTTCCAAAGAGGCGGCCATTGCTGGATCGGCGGCTTCCATTGTGCGCCAGCGCAAAGATGTTCCGCTGGATGAACTACCGGAAGAACTGCGAATGCTGCACGAGCGCGGCCTCGAACTGCCTGCGCCGCAGGAACAGGGCTATTCGCAAGGGTTGGACTCGGTGGTGCCGGGGTTGAAGGGTGCGCTGCCAGCCGTCGTCTTTGAGCCAACCGCGGCCAGCCTGACCTCAACAACTGCACTATCGCCTGAAGAACGCCAGCGGGTGGAAATCCTGAACAGCGTCGTCGGTGGCACATTGGCTGAAGATGCCGGCCAGACAGCCGCACGCCAGCGTATGCCGGTGGACCGCATTGTGATCGCGCTGCTGCTGGTCCTTGCCATGATGATCCCCTTTATCATCGATAGCGGTGTGGGTGATTTACCCTCGAATCAGTTTGCCGCCGGTTCACGCGAGCAAGCGTTTTATAACCGGGTTGACAGCCTGCGGGCCGGGCAGATGGTCCTGGTCGCCGCCGAATATGGTCCGACCGGCGCGGCAGAACTGGACCCGGCGACCCGTGCGCTGCTGCGACATATCTTCAGCCGGGGCGCACATCCGGTCATCATCGGAGGCAATCCGGTCGGTCTGCTCCATGTGAGTGTGCTGGTGGATGAACTGGTCGAAGACAACAACTTCGAACGCAACCGTGACTACACACTTGGCCGGTATCTGGTCGCGGATGTGATCGGCCTGCGTACCTTTGGCGAAAATGTGGGCCGACTGGTCGAGACCGACCTGAATGGCGAAGCAACCGGCCTGGAAATCGACACGCTGGATGATTTTGAACTGATTGTGATCGTCACCGAAAGCGGCGACCGTCTGCGCGGTTGGGCTGAGCAGGTCGCGCCGCAGACCGGCATCCCGATCCTGGCGATCAGTGGTTACGGAGCCATGCCTTTAACTCAGCCGTACATCGAATCGCTGAGCGGTAGCGAGATTGCCGGGATGCTGGTGGGCTTTGAGGACGCGATGACCTACAGCCGGATGCTCAATCGAGCGATGGGGCTGGACGCAACCGATAGCCCACCGCCGACAGCAGTACCGCCGACCGCCATCCCGGCAACCGTCATCCCGGTCGAAGTCACGCCGGAAGTGACGCCGGATACCCAGGGTGGCCCGGTCGAACTGACAAATACGCCCATGCCGACCGATACGCCGACGCACACGCCGACGGTACTGCCGACCGATACGCCGACGCACACACCCACCCATACGCCCTCGCCGACACCGACTGCAACACCGACTAATACCCCCACACCTGAACCGATCCAGGTGGGAACGGTCAATGCCGACACCAATGTCAACATTCGCAACGGCCCCAGCACGGCTGAAGCCGCCATCGGTGTCGCCCGACCCGGCGACCGGGTGGTGATCCTCGGTACCAACGAGGAAGGCAACTGGTACAACATCGAGATCAACGGCGAAGAAGGGTGGATTGCCGCCTTCCTGCTGGATGTTGAACGGGTTCCCTGGCAGGATTTCCCGTCACTTACCGCCACGCCGGTTGCACTCAATCCAGCCAAGTCCGCCAATAACCGACCGGCACTGGCGAAACCCCTGCCACAGATTGAGGGCGAAATGATCGTCATCGAAGACGACAAGGTAGACACTTACGACAATCGCTGGTACAGCATGACTCTGGGCATTATTGTCGCGGTGATCGTTATCGGGCTGGGTAATATCCTGCATGTGATTCGCAACCTGAGCCAGCGGAGGAGAACGCACCGTGAAGAATGATTCCAGACGAGAACTGCTGAAAACCGTTGGCTTTCTCATCGTGATGTTCCCGGTGATTGTGATCGTGCGTGAACAAAACCTGAACATTTTCATGCGTTTTATTGTCGTTTTCGTGGTCGCCCTGGCGATCTATTACATGTTTTTCAATCAGAACCGTCGAAAGGAGTCAGACTAGTGGAGGAGCTCGGACTCTGGGTTGGCTTCGCGCTCACCCTGATGGTTTACAGCTATCTGATTCGCGATAACCTGCTTTATCGACTGGCGGTCTATGTCTTTGTGGGACTGGCAGCGGGTTACATTGCCATTGTCACGGTCGAGAGTGTGCTAATCCCCTGGTTTGATCTTACGATTGGCGAATTTGTCAACGAAGACGGTGAGGCGGGCAATCTGCTTCTGGGTGCCATTCCATTCATATTGTTTCTCCTGCTCCTGTTTAAGTCCTGGCCGTCACTGACCCACATGGGCAATATCGGTATCGCCGTGATCATCGGTGTAGGTGTGGCGGTCGCACTGGTAGGGGCGCTGACCGGCACCCTGTTCCCACTGGCCGAAGCCACTGCCCGTGAAGGAGAAGGTGATCTGCTGGAAGCACTGCTGATCTTCATCGGGGTGGCAACTTCACTGCTTTATTTCCAGTATTTATCGCGCCGGACACTCGAAGGTGAGATACGACGGTCGCGGGCGGTGAGCTTCATCGCTGCTGTGGGCAAAGGCTTCATCGTGGTCACGCTGGGCGCACTCTACGCCGCTGCCATCCTCACCAGCCTGACGATCTTCAGCGAGCGCATGAGCTTTGTGTTTGAGAGGCTGCCATGAGGCTATTTGGACGGCGTAAACGCGACGAAGAGGACGCGGGCGACCTGCTGGATGTTCTCGACGCAGTTGATCCTGATACCGTTCTCATCGCTGAAACCGACACCCAGCGCAAACGGCGCGGTCTGTTTGGCCGCCGGGAAAAAGCGGATGACGATCCCGCGCCTGAAGTCGAGGACTTGCTGGTTGGGATTGAAATCGGGGACGACGACACCCTGGTCGGCCCACCTGAGCCGGCCCCGCGCACACGCTTCAGCGAACGGATCGGGTCGATCCTGGCGGTCGATTTTGGCAGTGTCAACACCCGCTGCATCTTGATCGATCTGGTTGAAGGCCGCTACCGTCTGGTTGGACGCGGCGAGAGCCGCACCAGCGATGGGTTCCCGGCCTACGATCTGGATGCAGGTTTTCACCAGGCCATCCGTGAGATGGAGGCAGCCACCGGACGCAAAATTCTGACTGATAACGGGCAGTTGATCCGACCGGAACAATCGGATCGCTCCGGTGTGGACGCATTCGGTATGACAGCCAGTATCGGGCGGCCTCTGCGGGCAGTGATTATTGGTCTGACGCCGGATGTGAGTGTGGCGACAGCGCTGCGAACCGCCGCCGGGACCTATGTCGAAGTGCTGGCGACGCTCAATCTGGCAGATGGTCGCAGTGAAGAAGAGCGTTTGAATGCGGTCTTGCTGTCCTATCCCGATGTGCTGATTATCACCGGAGGCACAGAGCAGGGTGCGCGGGATGCCGTGCTGCGGCTGGCGGAGATTGCCCGGTTGGCGGTTTCCCTCACCAGTCCCGATAACCGCCCGACCGTCATTTACTCCGGCAATCACGCCAACGCCGACGATATTCAGGCATTGTTTGACGATTTAACGACAGTGCTGATTGCCGAAAACGTCCGCCCATCGCTGCAAGAAGAACGTCTGGACTCTGCTCGTCTGCAACTGGGCAAAGCCTTTGACTACTACAATGAGATCCGTAGCGAGAGTTTCGCCGCTATTGGATCAATGAGCGATTCCGGTGTTCAACCAACAGCACAAAGCTACACGGTCATGGCGGAGTATCTGGGCAAGACTCATGCTGGCGGTGTTGCGTTGGTCGATGCTGGCAGCACGACAAATGTGCTGGCGGTCGCTTCTGGGGGACAGTTGACCAGCAGCATTCGCACCGACCTGGGCATCGGTCACAGCGCACGCCAACTGGTGGAAATCGTCGGCGAAGACAGGGTTGCCCGCTGGCTGCCATTTTATCTGCAACCCGGTGAACTTGAGAACTACGCCATTAACAAATCTCTGCGTCCATTCACTGTGCCTTCGACCCTGCGCGACCTCTATCTGGACCATGCACTGCTGCGGGCGGGTATTCGTAATGCGCTGTTGCGGGCCAATCCGGACTGGGAAGATGAGCCGCTGGCGTTGGAAATGCTTATCGGTGCTGGCGGCGGCCTGACGCGCACCGGTCACCCGGCTTATGATACCCTGCTGATGCTGGACTCCATCCAGCCATCCGGCGTGACCCGCTTGCAATCCGATCCTTATGGCATGATCGCGGCGATGGGAGCGCTGGCACTGCGCGGACCGCATATCGTGGTGCAACTGCTGGAAGGCGGCAGCCTGAACATGCTGGGGACCGCTGTGAGCCTGCAAGGTCGTCCCCGGCTGGATAAACCAGCGATGCAGGTCGAAATTATGCTGGCAGGCCAGAAACAGGCCATCAAGCAAACGGTGATGGGCGGTCATCTATGGGTTTATAAACTGCCACCCGGTAAAACCGCACAAATCAGCGTGAAATGCCAGTCCGGAACAAGCATAAATGGTCAACGCAGTGTAAAATTAACTGTAGTCGGCGGACAGGCCGGGTTGATCTTCGACGCACGCGGGCGTCCCCTGCCGTTGATGGTGGATGTGGTCAACCGGGCGCAGCAGTTACCGTTGTGGGTCCACGAAGTCACGGGCGATCCGATTCAGGAAATCGCTGAAAGCTGGTTGGCTGAACCGGAGATGCAGGAGCAAAAACCGTCACGGGTCGAGCGCAAGCCGAAGCGTAGTCGTGGACGGCGGCGCAAGAAACAGGAAGCAACCGCCGATGATGAACTGGATGAATTGCTACAGGGCCTGGACCGGGATGAAGACGAAATAGACGAGTTGCGCAATGTACTTTCCTGAGCAGCGCCACATTTCAACTCTGACGGTCATCCGCCGCGAGTGTGTCCTGCCGGATAACGCGATCGGGACCGTGCGGACAACCGAGGGTAAGCGCGTGGATATGCGCGATATTGTCGCTCATGGTGTGATTCCGTCCCGATATATGATTCTGGATGCCGCCGAGTTTTTCGGCCTGCGCAACCTGGATAAGCTGGATGCGCTGCTGCTGGTCAAGCCGAGGGACCTGGTTGACGTCGATGATCCGCTGGCAGGCAAGAATTCAGAGCGCGGCAAGCGGCTGTTGTCGCCAGTGCGCGGTGTGGTCGCCGGTATTGACCAGGGACGGATCATCGTGCAGGAGATGCCGGAGACCGTCGATCTGGAAGCCGGTATACGCGGGCGGATTGTATCAGTTCGGCCCGGTCGTGGGGTGCGGATTGAGGCCATCGGTGCGGTGGTGCAGTGTATCTGGGGCAATGGCCGCCGGCTGATCGCGCCGCTGCGGTTGGCTCCTGAAGAGGGCATCTCCACTATCGCCAGTGACTCGCTGGAAATGCGTTTCATAGGATCGGTTGTGGTATCCCGCCAGACCATTCATGAGGCTGATCTGGACATCGCCGTCGAGCGGAACTTTGCGGCCTTAATTGCGCCCAGTATGGATGCAGCCCTGATCGACAAAGCACTCAACAGCGATCTGGCTTTGATCCTGACGGAAGGATTCGGGACCATCCGTATGAACAACACGGTCTACACCATTCTATCTAAATTTGAGGGCCAGCAGGCCACCGTCGATGCACACCACCCGGATCGCTGGAATGCCCGCCGGCCCGATGTCATTCTCAACATCCCCGTTGATCGCGAGTCACGCCCGGAACGCCCCAACCCGATGCTGGTGCTGCGTCCCGGTATGCAGGTCCGCGTGACCCGCGCACCTTATCTGGGATTGTCTGGTCGGGTGTTGGATTTGCCAAAATCCCCGGTTATATTAGACAATGGGTTGCGCGTACTCTGCGCCAGAGTAGAATTAACAGCAGGTGAAACGGTCTTCGTCCCGCTGAATAACCTGGAGGTTCTGGGACATTAAGCCCCACGAAAGGAGCGAGTTGCATGAGCAGAGACGATGATTTCGACTTTGACGATGAGAGTTTATTCGACGAAGATGGCGAGGACGGATTCGGTTTCGGTGACGAAGACGAACTGAACATCGATAATATCGATGATCTAAGCGATTTTGAGGGCGAAGTATCAGACGATTTTTTCGACGAAGAATTTGACGCCGCCGAAGAGCGCGGCGGTCCCAACCGGACCTTTGTCCTGCTGGCTGGTGCGATGATCTTCATTTTTGTCATCGGGTTGATTCTGGTTGTCTTCCTGGTGTTATCCGGAGACGACGATGGCCCATCGGATCGTGACCTGACCGCCACCCAGATCGTCCTGGAAAATGAAGGCACCCTGGCCGCTGCGACCGAGGCACGTATCGCGCTGGCTCAAACACAGGCTGCTGAAGAAACCGAGCAGATGACGATGCAGGCGGCACAGACGCTCACGCAGCAGGCCGAGTTTGAGAACCAGACTGCGACCGCCGAGGTGGCGTTGGCGATGACAGCCGACTTCGAGGCGACCCAGACGGCGCTGGCGGAGACGCCAGAAGGCCCGAATGCGTTAGAACTGCTCCAGACCCAGCAAGCTCAGGAAGCCACCCAGACAGCCCTGGCTGCCGTAACGGAAGAACCGCCGGAGGAGACGCAGCAGGTCCCACAGATTGGCGATGTCGCCGCCACTGCTACCGCGATTGCGCTTGCACTTGGCGACCGGCCAACGGTCCAGCCGACCGATGCAGTGGGCGGTCAGGAGGGACAACCCCTGCCGACACGCATCCCGGATACCGGCCTGTTTGATGATATTTCTGGCGATGGTGGCGATCTTGGCTTGCTGGCGCTGGTCGCGTTCGGTCTTGTCGGTGTGATTTTCGGCGCACGCAGCCTGCGGGCGGCCAACAACCGCAAGCAGTAGTCTGTCGCAAACCACCACCAGACGCCCCGAAGGGGCGTCTGGTGGTATTCCTCGAATACAATTCTGCATGGGTCCCGTGCTATAATCGAGCGCGTTAGCTCAGAATTTGCGAGTGGACCGATGTCTTTGCTCACGGCAACCCGTTTAACCAAATACTACGGCCCGGATGAAGTTTTTAGCGATTTGACGTTGGAGATTCCCAGGGGCGCGCGGATTGCGCTGGTCGGCCCCAACGGCACCGGCAAAACCACCCTGCTGAATCTGCTGGCCGGTCTGGATACAGCAACCGAAGGGTCTGTTCATCCTGCCCGCGATCTACGCATTGGATTTCTACCACAGCGTCCAGAATTGTACGGCAGCCACACTCTGTGGGAGGAAGTGCTGGCCGCTTTTGACGATCTGCGCCAGATGGAAAGCGAACTCAACCGTCTGGAAGCCGCGATGGCGGTCCCGGAGACACACGACGCGGCCCTGGAAGCCTATGGGCCGCTGCAAGAGCGCTTTGAACTGGCTGGCGGCTATACCTATGAAAACCGCATCCGTCGTGTGCTTCAGGGTGTGGGTTTCAGCCCGGACGATGACAACATGCGCCTCAGTGAGCTATCCGGCGGGCAGAAAACACGGGCGCTGCTCTCCCGCCTGCTGTTGGACGAACCCGATCTGCTCATTCTGGACGAGCCAACCAACCATCTCGACATCTACGCCGTCGAATGGCTGGAAAGCTTTCTCAAGGAGTTTTCCGGCGCGGTGCTGGCGGTCAGCCATGATCGTTATTTCATGGATCACTTCGCCAGCGTCATCTGGGAGATGGAATATGGCAGTCTGGAAACCTACCGGGGCAACTACAGCCATTACGTCCACCAGCGGGCCGACCGCCACGAACGGCGGCTGAAGGAGTACGAATCGCAGCAGGAGTTCATCGCCAGAGAAGAGGCGTTCATCCGCAAGCACATGGGCAGCCGTCTGACGGCGCAGGCCAAAGGCCGCCAGAAAAAACTGGACACCATGCACAAGCGGGGCAAGATCATCGCCAAACCACGCGGTGAGCGCAAAGATATGAACCTGCGCTTGCAGGCGGCCATGCGCAGCGGCGACAAAGTCTTGATGACCCGCAAATTGACGGTCGGTTACGATAAACCGCTGCTGGATGTCCCCGACATCACACTCTATCGCGGTGAGACTGCCGCGCTGATCGGCCCCAACGGTGTTGGCAAAAGCACCCTGCTCAAGACGATGATCGAACAGCTTGATCCACTGGCTGGCAGCGTCCAGATCGGCGCATCGGTCAAGGTTGGTTACTTTGCTCAGGCGCACGAACTGCTCGAACCATCGAACACCCTGATTGACGAACTCACGCTGGTGAAAGCCATGCCCATCAGCGAAGCTCGCAATTATCTCGGCCAATTCTTGTTCGGGGGTGACGATGTATTCCGCAAAGTCGAAACTCTCTCCGGCGGTGAGCGTGGACGGTTGGCGCTGGCGAAACTGTCATTGGCCGGAGCCAACCTGCTGTTACTGGACGAACCGACCAACCATCTTGACATCGACAGCCAGGAGGTGTTGGAAATGGTGTTGGACAGCTTCAACGGCACGATTCTGCTGGTCAGCCACGACCGCTATCTGATTGACGCACTGGCGACACAGATATGGGAGGCATCGCCGGGCAAACTGGATGTGTTTGAGGGAACGTATCAGGAGTATCTGGAAGCCCGCCGCAAGCAAGAAGAGATGATAACACCGGCCCAGAACGGCGCGACGTCGAACGGCGCGGTGGTATCCAAGACGAAGCACGGATTGAACCCGTACCAGCTTCAGAAACGGATCGAAGATGTCGAAAACCAGATTCACGCGCTGGAAGACCGCCTGGAAACCCTGACGGCAGAGATCGAAGCCGCCAGTGTCGCCGGTGATGCGCAGCGGGTCAGCGATCTGGGTGTGGAGTACTCTCAGACCGAAGCCGACCTGGACGAGACAATGGCGGAGTGGGAGCAATTGCTGGGGTAAG
>CAYQJO010000083.1:0-16724 GCA_964417785.1 uncultured Anaerolineaceae bacterium
CAGCCACAAGCGCTTCTGTTGTGACGGCAGTTGGCTCTTCCGTTTCCACCACAGCAGCTTCTGTCGTTGCGGCAGCTACCGTCGACTCTTCCGTTTCAGCCACAAGCGCTTCTGTTGTGACGGCAGTTGGCTCTTCCGTTTCCACCACAGCGGCTTCTGTTGTGACGGCAGTTGGCTCTTCCGTTTCCACCACAGCAGCTTCTGTCGTTGCGGCAGCTACCGTCGGCTCTTCCGTTCCCATCGCTACCGCTTCAGTTGTCGCCGCAGCAACAACGGTTGTTGGTGTAGGTTCCTCATCGTCATCATCGCCACCCGACTGCCCCAGTACCGCAAACACCAGGACAATCAAGAGAACAATCACAACAATGGCGACTAATGGTAGCCAGCGCCGCGAATTCTGCTGCTCTCTTTCTTCGACCGGTATGTCGTCATCCAAAGCGATATTTTGTACACCAGGATAATCGGGATTTAGCCTGGATACATTTTGCAGCGCACGGCGACCCTCATCCGGGTCTTCGACGGCATGGGAATATACCCACCAGACATCGGGATTATCCGGATGTGCATCCAGGAGCGGCTCCAAAATCTCGCGGGCATCCTCAAATTGTCCATCTTCTATGAGTTCGTGAGCTTGCGCTAATGCTTGATCCAGTTCGTCGCTCATGCGCCTGTTTCTCCAACTTTAGCGTTGCCTATAATATAACGCAGTTTACATCCATCCCGAAATTGTCGCAACTGGATCAAAAAACCTGCTTCAAACAGCAGGCTTGTTGCCCTGGAGAGGACTTGAACCTCCACCCCGTAAAGGACACGGCCCTCAACCGTGCGCGTCTACCGATTCCGCCACCAGGGCATAGTGATTATCATTATACGAAAACCCCTATCTGTGTCAATCCTTTTAACAATCGTTTGTTTTCTATACAATGAGTATGATAATCTCAACGCTGAGGATGGGTCGAGTATGCGTATTGTAGTGGATGCTATGGGGTCTGATGAAAGACCTGTACCCGATGTCGCGGGCGCAGTGGGGGCTGCTCGGCTAACGGATGACACAATTGTCCTGGTGGGCGACGAGATGCTTATTCGGCAGGAGTTGACCAAACATCAAACATCGGACTTGTCACTCGAAATCGTCCACACCGATCAGGCAATTGAGATGAAAGATAAGCCCGGTGATGTATTGAAGGAAAAGACTCGCTCATCATTGCATCTGGGTATCAAGATGATTAAGGATGGAACCGGCGATGCTTTTGTAACAGCGGGCAACACCGGTGCCACCCATGTAATCGCAACTTACATGTTGGGCCGCATTCCCGGCATTCGTCGTTCTGCTTTGAGCGCGATCTTTCCGGTAAATATGCGCCCTGTGATCTTTTTAGACATCGGTGCAAATGTCGATTGCAAACCCGAATGGCTGGCCCATTTCGCCTTGATGGGCAGCAATTACGCCCGCAAAGCCCTCGGACTGGAACAACCCTGCGTTGCTCTGCTGTCCAATGGTGAAGAAGAAGGTAAGGGAACACGTCTCCTACGCGATGCGGGGACCCTGCTGCGTACTTTGCCAATCAATTATATCGGCAATGTTGAGCCGAAAGATATGCTGACTAATTCAGTCGATGTAGTCATCTCAGATGGTTTTACTGGCAACATCTTTATGAAGACATTTGAAGCGTCTGTTCGCTATTTCACTGGTATGATCCGGGAAGAGCTGCGAGCAAACGTCGTGACAAGTCTGGGTGGATTACTGGCAAAGCCCGCGTTTGACCGTGTGCGTAAGCGGACCGACACCGCCGAGATAGGCGGTGCGCCCTTGCTGGGTGTTAACGGCGTTGTCATCATCGGGCATGGTGGATCGAATGCACAGGCGGTTCAAAATGCCATACTTCAGGCCAAACAGGCCGTTGTCGGACGCTTTATTGATGCCATACGCGATGACCTCATCCGCCTTGAAGCCATCGGAGATTAGTATGGAACTTCTGAGAAGTGGCCGACCCCGAGTTGTGATAACGGGATTGGGGGCCGTGACTTCGTTGGGTCACGCTGAGGGACTCTGGCACAATCTGGTGAACGGTGTGTCGGGTATCCGCCGCCTGGAAACAATCGAAACCGCTCATGTGCCGGTTAAAATCGGCGGTGAAGTGCGGGGCTTCGATCCTATCCAGTTTATTGAACGCAAGGAAGCCCGGCGCATGGGGCGGGCTTCTCAGTTCGCTGTGGCATCTGCCAGCATGGCAATTGAGGATGCCGGACTGACCATCGGAGAGATCGAGCGTGAGGGGGTGCGCGTCGGTGTCAGTATGGGGACGTCGTTGGGGTCCCACGAGATGTCGGAACAGGCGACCTATAAGTATAAAATCACCAACTATCGTAAACCCAATCCCCTGTCTCTGATTAACGCCTTGCCCAACATGCCCGCTCACTATATCAGTCGGCTTTTCCGGACATTAGGGCCACTTATCACATCGTCAACCGCCTGTGCTGCCGGAACTCAAGCTGTCGGTGAAGGAGCTGACCTCATTCGCATGGGGCGTGCCGATATGGTAATTGCTGGTGGTGTAGAGGCGATCCTTCAGGACTACACGATTGCTGGATTTGAAGCGATGACCGCGCTGGCAACTGAGTACAACGACAATCCAGCGCTCGCCAGCCGGCCTTTTGATATGAACCGCACGGGTTTTGTTTTTAGCGAGGGTTGCGCGGTTGTCGTTCTTGAAAGCCTGTCGCACGCACGCCAACGCAACGCCCGTATATATGCTGAGGTGATGGGCTATGCCTCATCTTCCGACGCCTATCATGTCGCAGCCGTTGACCCGGAAGGGCATGGTGCGGCGCGGGCTATGCAGTGGGCGCTCGATGATTCTCATCTGGCGGCTGAGGATGTGGATTATATCAATGCGCACGGCACATCCACCCAGGCCAACGATCTCATGGAGACGGTGGCAATCAAGCGCGTGTTTGGTGATCACGCTTACAACGTCATGATTAGCTCGACAAAGAGCATGTTAGGTCATGCATTGGGTGGGTCGGGTGCGATTGAAGCCTTGATCTGTGCCAGAAGCATGATCGAAAAAACCATTGCACCGACAATCAACCTGGATACCCCTGATCCGGATTGTGATCTGGATTACACGCCCCACACCGCTCGCCGTGTGAAGACGCTTCAACATATCATGTCCAACAGCTTTGGTCTGGGCGGGCAGAACGCATCAATTGTTTTTGGAGCTTTATAGTTATGACTGTCGTTAAAGTCATCGGTGGTGGTCTGGCGGGTTCGGAAGCCGCCTGGCAACTGGCCGAACGAGGTATGGATGTCCAACTCTACGAGATGCGTCCGGTTAAGCAGACTGGCGCACATGTATCCGACCGTCTCGCGGAACTGGTTTGCAGCAACTCGTTGGGGTCACGACTGGTGGATCGTGCCACCGGATTGTTACAACATGAACTGCATCTGCTTAATTCTAAACTGATGGCCTGCGCCCAGGATGCAGCCGTACCGGCTGGTGGCGCACTGGCAGTGGACCGTGTTGCATTCGCTGAGATTGTCACCGAAGCAATACACCAGCACCCACGCATTACCCTCATCCGTGAGGAAGTGAGGACGATACCGGATGACCCAACCATCATCGCCACTGGCCCATTGACCTCAATCACCCTCTCAGAAAACATTGCACGACTGACTGGCGAGGATTATCTTTATTTCTACGACGCGCTCTCGCCCATTGTGACGCTCGAAAGCATCAACATGGACGTTGCGTTCCGCGCCAGCCGTTACGGACGGGGTGAGGACGAATCCGGCGACTACATCAACTGCCCGATGAACGAAGCTGAGTATACTCGCTTTGTCGAGGCTGTGCGCGAAGCCGAGACTATCGAACTGCGCGATTTCGAGCGCGATGACCCGAATTTCTTCGAGGGGTGTGTCCCCATCGAACAGCTTGCCCGACGTGGTGATGATACCCTTGCCTACGGCCCGATGCGCCCCGTTGGTTTGCGTGATCCTCGCACCGGCAAACGCCCACATGCGATTGTCCAGTTGCGACAGGATAACCTTGCCGGAACATTGTATAATCTGGTTGGTTTTCAGACCAATATCCGTTGGGGTGAGCAAAAGGAAATTCTACGCCTGATACCGGGTCTGGAAAACGCGCAATTCGTTCGTATGGGACAGATGCACCGCAACACCTTTATCAATTCGCCGGTCCTGCTGGACATGACCATGCAGTTCCGGCAGCGCGATAATCTGTTCTTTGCCGGACAAATCACCGGCGTCGAAGGCTATGTTGGCAATGTGGCAACTGGTCTGGTTGCCGCGGTTAATCTGGCACGTCACCTGGAAGGTAAATCCCCCTGGATTCTGCCACCAACAACCATGCTGGGGGCGCTCTGCCATTATGTAGCGAATGCCGACCCGGCTTATTTTCAACCCATGAAAGCGAATTTTGGTATTCTGCCGGACTTGCAGCCGCATGTGAAGAACAAACGTGAGCGATACAAAGCTTATGCCGAACGTGCACTGCGAGATTTAGAACAAGCAAGGATAAACTAATGCCGTCCCGCTCTCAAAGACTGGATAATTTACCGCCGTATATCTTTTCTGTCATCAATGATCGTCTGCGTACTCTGCAAGCCGAGGGAGCCAGAATCATCCGTCTGGATATTGGCAACCCTGACCTGCCCCCGCCCGATGCCGTGATTGAGGCGCTCTCACAATCGGCCCGCAACCCCGACAATCACGGCTATACGGGCTATCGTGGTACAGCCGATTTCCGGCAGGCCGTCGCGGAATATGTGGAGAATCGTTTCGACTTGACAGTCAATCCCGATACTGAGGTGCTGCCAGTCATCGGTAGCAAGGAGGGAATTGTCAATTTATCGTTGGCCTATCTGGGACCAGGAGACGCTGCACTGGTGCCAGATATTGGCTACCCCGCCTACTCCATGGGGACATTGTTAGCTGGCGGTGAGGTGATCTGGATACCGCTGCGAGCAGAGAACGACTTTCAGCCCGACGTGTCTGGCATATCCTCAGATGTGTTGGCCCGTGCCAAGCTGATATGGGTCAACTATCCCAATAATCCGACCGGTGCCGTTGTTGACAGAACCGTTTACCAACATCTCGCCGAGTTCTGCGCTGAACATGACATTCTGCTGGTATCGGACAATCCCTATCTCGATGTCGTGTTCGATGGTATACAGGCTGGCAGCGCTCTTCAGGCATCGAAGCAAAATGTGCTGGAATTCCTGTCATTTTCCAAGAGTTATAACATGGCTGGCTGGCGACTGGGCGCAGCAATCGGTGATTCCGACGCCATCCGCAACCTGCTTCATGTCAAGAGCAATATGGATAGCGGTCATTTCAAAGCTATTTATGACGCCGGTATTGTCGCTCTCAAGACACCGCAGGCGTGGATTGACGCCCGCAATCAACATTACCAGGAGCGTCGGAATCGGATGCTCGCGACACTGCCGGAAATTGGTTTATCGGCGAAGCCATCCCAGGGATCATTGTATGTCTGGGCCACGCCTACAGATTATCCGGTTCTGGACTATATCGAGCAGGCACTTCTGAACGCACATGTCTCCATTGCGCCGGGCGAAGCTTATGGACCTGGCGGTGAGAACTATATGCGTCTCAGCATCGCTGTGCCAGATGACCAGCTTGATGAGGCCCTTGATCGCCTGAAAAAATGGTACAGTAAATTATGACTAAATTTTATGTGTCTGAACCACCGATTGAGCGAGCCTATCTGGTAGGGCTGCAAATCCGAGGTAGCAATCCACTGTTAGGAGTCAAAGACTCGCTGGATGAGCTGGAGTTGTTGGCCGATACCGCTGGAATGGAGATCGTCGGACGGACCAGTCAGATGGTGCAGCGAATTGATCCAGCGACCTTTGTCGGCTCAGGCAAAGCTGTGGAGATCCGCGAAAGTGTAACGGCCCTGGAAGCCAAAGTGGTTGTCTTTGACGATGAGCTTTCGCCGCGCCACCAGCGTGAACTGGAAAAGCTCATGGGCGAAGAGATTAAGGTGTTGGACCGCTCCGCGCTGATTTTGGACATTTTCGCCCAACATGCCGACACCCGCGAAGGTGCTTTGCAGGTCGAACTGGCGCAGTACGAATACCGCTTGCCCCGCCCCCCCCGCCAATGGACCCATCTCGCTCGTCAAGCCGGTGGTGCTGGCTCAGCGACGGGTGTGGGACTACGTGGCCCCGGCGAGACACAGCTAGAGGTGGACCGGCGAGAGATCGGACGGCGTATCGCCAGGCTGAAAGAGGAACTGGCTCATGTGTCGGAACATCGGGGACGCCATCGCAGCCAGCGTGTCCGCTCTGGTGTTCCGGTGGTCGCGCTGGTCGGATATACGAATGCGGGCAAATCAACATTGATGCGGGCGCTCTCTGGTGCAAAGGTCTACATCGCCGATCAGCTATTCGCCACGTTGGACCCGACGACCCGACGAATCGAACTGCCGTCCAGTCGCCAGGTACTCGTGACCGATACCGTTGGTTTTATCCAGAAGCTGCCCACCACGTTAATTGCAGCCTTCCGGGCCACATTGGAGGAAATCAACGAGGCCGACTTGCTGCTGCATGTCGTCGATATTTCCCACCCAAATCATCGCCAGCAGATCGAAGCCGTTGAGGATACACTGGCCGAGATTGATGTCCCGCCCATACCGCGTATTCTGGTTTGGAACAAGATCGACCAGTGGGATGGTGAGGAACAGCCACATATCGAGGGCTACGACGAAGAGATTTTTGTCTCTGCGGTGCAGAGAGACGGTATTGAAGATTTGGCCGAAGCAATTGAGCGTGTCCTGACCGCCCAGCTGAAGCCAATCCGTCTCCTGGTCCCTTACGAGCGCGGTGACGTGGTTGCGAATTTGTTCGCTTCAGCTACAGTGGAAGACCAGCAACATACCGAAGACGGAGTTTTGCTGACCGTACAAATGCCGCCGGTGATCTCTGCCCGATATGAAAAATATCGCTTGTTGGAGTGAAGTCGCTTGAAGCGAATAGACGAGTCCAAACTACTGATCCAGTTGGTAACGCGCTTGTCTGCCCTGCTGGCACGTCAACGCGGCTTGCCAGTTGTGATAGGCATCGTTCTGGTGATTGTGAGCTTTTTACTCCAGGTTGTGGATGTCTTTGCACCGAGTCAGGTATTAAACCTGCTCGGTGTCATTGCTCAACATACCGGTATACTGATCGCCCTCATTGGCCTTGTAGTGGTGACCCCACTTGGGAAGTAAGGTCTACCCAGTAAATCTCTGGACGGAAAATCGTATGGATATACAAGCGATTTTCTGGTGTGATTGTGAGACCCGCCAGAGGTGCCGCCAGTTCGGTATAGAGGACGATCTCGATTTCGTCGTTGCTGCACCCGTCCTGCTCGATGCAACGCTCTGGATTCACCCTGCCAACCACACCGCGAGTCCCCAGGGCATAGGCAAAATAGAGATTCCCCTCCCCGTCTGTCGTCATGCCGGTGGCATTCTGCAAACCGCTGACGAGCGGCCTGAGTTCGATGTCATCTCCAGGTTCGTCGCGCCTGAACCATTCAATTGATCGTCTGGCACTGCCATTATTGGCAACGAACACATAATCGTCGGTAGCGACGATGCCCGTCGGTGAGCGCAACCCATCGACAATATCGTTGATCTCACCGTCGCGGCTGATCTGCTGGATGGTGTTACCCTGCAAATTGGTGACGAGAAAATGCTCCTCGTCCAGATAGGTCATACCCCAGGGTTTTTCCAGACCAGCAGCGATGGTTTCCGGTGCTTGCTGCTGTGATACTCTAAGCAGTGAATTGGTATCATAATCCGGTATCCATAGAACAATATTCTCGTTTTCGTCGCTCTCCACATACATCGCATGGCCGTTACGGACGCCGTAGATATAAGTCTCGGTAGAACCGGTATCGGCATCCAGTTTGTAGATGGTCCAGTCACCGTTACAGACCGCATAAATGTTGTTATCATACCATTGCAGTGCGTTGGGCCGCTGCACATTGCCCGTCAGCGTGGATAAATCTCCTTGCGTGAACGGGCGGCTTTGCGTGATGTCGCCGGGTTGGTCGTCAGCGGTTTCTGTGGGTGCCGGTGTCTTGGTGGGTGCTGGTGTGGATGTTTGTGCCAGAACGTTGACGCTAACGATAAGAATCAGACCGATAAGAAATGTGAATCGTGCTTTCATCTGCCCTACTTGACCTGAATATACGAGTTAACAGGTACCGAGACATAGAACGTGGAACCTGCGTTTTCCTGACTGTCCAGCCAGACCCTTCCCTGATGATTGTCCACAATGGTCTTCACCAGGCTCAATCCCAGTCCCGACCCGGTAACATGTGCGACGGCTTTCTGCTGTCCGCGATAGAAACGGTCGAATACATGTGGTTGTATGGACTCCGAAATACCCACACCATTATCCGACACCTCGAAGATGATTTGACTGTTTTCTTCGTAGACTTTCACGCAGACTTTACCGTTCAACGTTGTGAATTTTACTGCATTTTCCAGTAGATTAACCAGAACTCGTCGGAACTGCTCATAATCACCGAGAAATGCAGGTAGATCGTCCTGGACATACTGTTCGACCTCGACATCCTCATTGGCGATAAAACGCGATAGCTCATCTAATGCGTCATTGACAAGATTGCCGGGTGAGCACAAATCGCGCTTCGCCTGCACCGACCGTACCCGTTCCACATCCAGAACACCGCGAATGATCCGGTTCATGCGCTCGAGCTGCCATTCCAATGTCTTGATTGTTTCATCACTGCCGTAATAGTCAAATTCACTCAGTTCATCACGCAGCAGATCGACATATGCCATCGCGCCCATCAACGGATTTTTGAGATCGTGGCTTGCCATGCGCACCATCTCGCTTTTCATCCGGTCCAGTTCTTTAAGCTGAGTCACATCGTTAAGGACCGCCACCCATCCCTGATTCTCGCCCAATGACGCCAGATGGCACATGAAATCCCGGTCATCAATGGTGACTTCGTAGATGTAGCCTCCGGTTCGTCGAATAGCTCGCAGGGTTTCGTATCCATTCTGCGGCAGGACCGTTATCGGAATGTGTTGTGTCAGTTGTCCCTCTGTGGTCGGAATCGGGAACAGGCTCCTTGCAGCCCGGTTGGCAAATATCAGGCGCAGTTTCCGGTCTACCGCCACTACCGGATTGTCCGTGCTGCTGAGAACTGCCTCAAGCTGCTTGCGAGCGTCTTCAATTTGCTTAGTCAAATCCTGCTGGTTGGCAAAGAGATAGCTGTGGGCCACCGCAACCGCCGCTTGATCGCACAGCATTTCCAGCATGTGGACATCCTGGTCGTCAAACACGCGACTTTGCTTGCCCGATACAACCATCAATATGCCGATGGTGTTATTGGCATAAGTCAAAGGCACACATACCACCGAGCCGAATGTCTCATGTGCCAGCGGGAAATCTTCCGCCTCGCGCCAATCGCGGCTGTAGTTGTCCACGCGAAGAGTCTGTTGCAGTGATGCAGTTCTACCCACGACCCCCTGCCCCACCGGAATCACTGTATTGATGTACTGCTGCGGAAGTTCATAAACCGCCGCCATCCGCAGCACATTGGTATGGGACGAAGCATCACCTTCCGCCAGCAGGATACCGGCGGCGTCAGCGTTGAGCCAACGAGCGGCCTGCTCGGCGATCACATTCAGTACAGAACTGAATGCGATCTGACTGGAAACGGACAGTGTAACTTTGTGCATGGCCTCCATTTGCGAGTTACGCTCAGCCAGCGGTTGCATAATCTCTTGCTGGATAACGGCAAAGCTGATGATGAGCGCACCGATGGAACTGATGGTGGTGGTCAGTGAGGCAACGGCAAAATCCGGGTTAACAAACATCAGGCTCTGACCGGCGAGAAACACCAACACGCCAAATACCATACCCTGAGAGCGAAACTTGCGCCGGAAGCGCCACAGCAAAAACAAGGTGATTCCGTCGAACACCAGGTAAAATAATGGGAAAAGTGGCTGGAACTGATAGGCGGTGATCCTGTTCCCGTCGAATTGGACTGTATCAGCATCCACCAGTATCAACAGGAACCGGTATGCGACGACAATACCCAGGCTGGCAATCGCCAGAAAGCGGAATCGTCGCGTATGGACGCCGATAAGGACCGTCGTCAGACTGTAGATGGCGATGCTTGAGCCGGTATACCCCAATTCCATAATTCCTACTGCCATGCCAACCAGACTGGGGTTATTGAGTGTGATGGAGCTGACTTGAAGCAGCAGTGATCCAATGTTCCACACTAGCACCATACATAAAAAAACCGCAAAGAACTGATTCAATTCCTTGCGGGGATCATACCAGAGGACAATCAACAAGAATCCCGACGCCAGCGCTAGAGTCAATCCGTTAACAAGAAGCGTGATGGCGTCCAAAGCGATCAGACACCCTGGGTAAGCTGTTTCTCGAAACGGTAGCCAACCCTGTGTTCTGTCAGGATGTAAATCGGGTTTGCTGGATCAGGTTCGATTTTGCGCCGTAGCTGGCTGATATAGACACGGGGATAGTAAATGTCGTCGATGTATTCCAGTCCCCACACCTGTTCCAACAGATCACGCTGCGAGACCACACGCCCGGCGTTTTCCAGCAGAACCGCTAGTAGCTTGAACTCCGTCGGCGTCAGATGCACTTTGCGCCCTTTGACATGGACATGCCGCCGGTGTAAATCAGCGCTCAAGTAACCGTCGTTATAGCCCTGCTCCACTTCGGTAGAGATAACCTGGGAGCGGCGCAGCAGTGCATTGACCCGTGCTGTGAACTCATTTAATCGCACGGGCTTGATCAGATACTCATCGGCACCGGCGTTCAAGCCTTCAATGATATCTTCTTCAGTGATGGCCTGGGCTGATAACATCATAATCGGTGTATCGGCCACTTCGCGAATGCGACGACACACCGTGAGACCGCTCATATCCCCCGGCATCACAATATCCAGTACAACCAGATCGGGTCTTTCACTGTGGAACGCCCGCCAACCCTGGAGACCGTCCTCGCACACCACGACCTCGAAGCCTTCCCGTTGCAGCTTACGCCCCAGCGCATCGCGGATCGTGAACTCATCATCGACTATCAGGACTTTCATCGTGCGACCTATCAATGTTTTTCTCTATTGTAAACTATACCACCGTTGAGAAAAACAAAAAGCACAGACCATGCGGCCTTTGCTGATAGATAGCGCCGGTCTGGATTACGACAAATTCGCAACCACCGTGTCGGTAAACACCCGCGTTGTTGCGACGGTTTCATCTTTTGCGGCGATGTCGGCGGTGCGCAAACCGGCTTCCAGCGTTTTTTCGACCGCCTGCTCCACCGCTTCCGCCTCCGCCATCAGGCCGAGGCTATAACGCAGCATCATAGCAGCGCTTAGAATCATGCCGGTTGGATTGGCTTTGCCCTGCCCGGCAATATCCGGTGCGGAACCATGTACCGGTTCATAGAGACCGAAAGTCCCCTCACCCAACGACGCCGACGGCAGCATCCCCAGTGAACCAGCGAGAACTGATGCCTCATCGCTCAGAATATCGCCGAACATGTTGCCAGCCACAATCACATCGAAAGATGCCGGACGGGTCAGCAAATGCATGGTGCAGGCGTCCACCAGCAGGTGTTCCAGTTCAACATCTTCGTAGTCTTCATGGATGCGGTTGACCGTTCCCCGCCATAGACGCATGGAAGCCAGCACATTGGCTTTATCCACCGACGTCAGTTTCCTTCGCCGTCCCTGTGCTGCACGATAAGCCACATGCGCGACCCGCTCGACCTCTGGCGTCGAGTAGATCATGGTGTCGTAGGCGTCCTGGCCCTCGCCCTGCTCCTGCCGCTGACCAAAGTAGACACCGCCGGTCAATTCGCGTACAAACAAGAGGTCCACGCCGTCGAGCAAATCCTGCCGTAGCGGCGCATGGTGCATCAATGCCGGATAGACCCGCACTGGACGCAGATTGGCGAACAAGCCGAAATGCTTACGGATGCTGAGCAAACCCTGTTCCGGGCGCACCGCCGCTGTCGGGTCATCCCATTTTGGTCCACCGACAGCAGCCAGCAGAACCGCATCGGCAGCTTCACACGTTTTCACCGTCTCATCGGGCAGCGGATTGCCGGTTTCATCAATGGCGATGCCACCGATCAATCCCTCGGTAAACGTGAATTCATGTCCGTATCGAGCGGCGACCGCTTCCAGTACCTTGAGCGCCGCTGCCATAACCTCCGGTCCTACACCGTCACCGGACAGGGTTGCTATTGTTGCATTCATTGAACCAGTTCCTTCTGGGCTTCATCCACCAGCGCCACGCGCAAACCATATTCCACACTGTCCACCAGCGCCAGCCAGCTTGCATGGATGATATTGGTCCCGGCACCCACCGTACTCCAACGCAGGTGACCGTTCTGAGTGTCGATGAGTACCCGTGTGGTGGCCGCAGTTGCGTTCGCGCTGTCGAGAATACGTACCTTGTAGTCCGCCAGTTGAAAATCCGCAATTTGTGGATAGTGCGGAATCAATGCCTTGCGCAGAGCCAGGTCCAGCGCATTCACCGGACCATTCCCTTCGGCGGCGGTGTGAACGATATCGCCGTCAATCTCAAGCTTGACCATCGCCTCGGAGAGTGCGCCCCGATCCCGGCGATCTTCTACCAGGACAGTGAAGTCGATCAGTTTGAAGATTGGCACATAGTCGAGCTGCGCCCGGTGCAACCGAATGGCAATCGATGCCTCGGCTCCCTCAAACACATAGCCCTTGTTTTCCAGGTCTTTGATCTCTTCCAGAACGCGCACAGCTTCTTCCCGTGTCACATCCAAACCGAATTCTTCGGCTTTGCTGAGGACGTTGCCACGCCCCGAAAGGTCGCTGACCAGAATGCGCATTTCGTTACCCACTAGCGATGGGTCAATATGCTGGTAGCTGTCCACATTGCGCCGGATGGCTGCCACATGGATGCCACCCTTGTGAGCGAACGCACTCCTGCCCACATAAGCGGAGTGATCGTCCGGAGCCAGGTTGGCAATTTCAGCGACAATGCGTGACAGTTTGGTTAATCCGGACATAGCTCCTTCCGGCAGGCAATCATATCCCATCTTCAATTCGAGGTCCGGGATGATGCTGCACAAATTGGCGTTTCCGCAGCGTTCTCCATAACCGTTGATGGTCCCCTGGACATGTTCCACGCCCATCTGAACCGCCGCCAGTGAGTTTGCAACAGCCATTTCACCATCATTGTGTGTATGGATACCTAACGACAATCCGGGGAATGCTTCCTGCACCATACGCACATGTTCGGTCACCTCCCAGGGCAGCGACCCACCGTTGGTATCACACAACACCACGCAGTCTGCGCCACCGTCAACCGCCGCCTTAATCGTATCCAATGCATATTCCATGTCGAGCTTCACACCATCAAAGAAATGTTCCGCGTCGTAGATCACCTCTTTGCCAATGGATTTGAGATAGTGCAGGCTCTCGCGGATCATGCGCAGATTCTCATCTGGCGTGGTCTGCAAAACGTCGGTTACGTGCAAAATAGATGTCTTGCCCACAACCGTCACCACCGGCGTACCGGCATCGACCAGCGCACGTATGTTGGCATCCTCCGCCGGATTCTCGGTGTTTTTACGGCAGGTCGAGCCAAAGGCTGCGATTTTTGCATTTTTCAGATCAAGCGACCTCACCGCATCGAAGTAGGCAACATCGCGCGGATTCGATCCCGGCCAGCCACCCTCGATATAGACCACACCCAGGTCATCAAGCATCCTGGTTATCTTGAGTTTGTCCGCCACAGACAGCGCGATACCCTCTCGCTGTGTTCCGTCGCGCAGTGTCGTATCGTAGATTGCAACCTGCATGGTTCCCCCGTTATGCAGTTGTTTGTACTCGGTTTGCGTGTTCAGATTCGTATGTGACAACGTCCTGCTCCAGATTCAGCAGGTATCCCAGTTGATCGACCCCATGCAACAAACAGTATTTTGAGAACCCATCAATCGGGAAATTCACCTGCCGTCCATCTGGCAGCATGAGACTCTCTGCTTCCAGGTCGATGGTAATCTCGGTGGTCGGGTCTTCCTCCGCCAGACTGATAAGCTGCTGGTGGGTTTCTTCGTCCACAATCACCGGGAGCAGACCGTTTTTCAGGGCGTTGTTGCGGAAGATGTCGGCGAAGTAGGTGCTGACAATCGCCTTGAATCCGGCTCCCATCAGCGCCCAGGGCGCGTGTTCGCGTGAACTGCCGCAGCCGAAGTTGTATCCGCCGACCAGGACGCCAGCCCCCTGATATTCGGGCTTGTTGAGCGCGAAATCAGCTTTGGGAACACCCTCTTCGTCGTAGCGCCAGTCAGCAAAGCAGGCCTCACCCAGGCCGTTTTTGTCCGTCACTTTCAAATAGCGTGCCGGGATGATCTGGTCGGTGTCAATATCGTTGTTGGGTAGCGCTACCATCCGCTCTGTAAATTTCGTGATTGGCTCCATCAGACTGTGACCTCTCGTTGTACCATTTCGCGGGGATCGGTCACGACGCCGTTGATGGCGGTTGCCACAGCCGTTAATGGGCTGGCAAGCAGAGTCCGTCCGCCTTTACCCTGGCGTCCTTCAAAATTGCGGTTGCTGGTGCTGACAGCATACTGACCGGGGCTGAGTTGATCGCCATTCATAGCGATACACATCGAGCAACCAGCTTCACGCCATTCAGCACCCGCCTCTCTGAATATCTGATCCAATCCTTCAGCTTCAGCCTGAGCTTTGACTTGCTGCGAACCAGGGACCACCATCATGCGTACATTGTCCGACACGCGATGACCGCGCAGGAGACTGGCGGCTTCACGCAGGTCGCTGATACGTGAGTTGGTACAGCTTCCCAGGAACACGACATTGACCGACTGGCCGAGCAAGCTCTGGCCGGGCTGCAACCCCATATAAGTCAGGGCTTTGTCCAATGCCATCTTCTGACTGTAATCGCCCAGTTTATCCGGGTCGGGTACGCGGCTGTCAATCGCCATGCCCATACCAGGATTGGTGCCGTAGGTAATCATCGGTGTGAGTGTATCTGCATCAAGCACCACCTCGGCGTCGAAGGTCGCACCATCATCGGTTGGAAGCGTCCGCCATGCGGCAACGGCATCATCCCAGTTGCCCCCTTGCGGCGCTTGTGGGCGGCCTTTGATGTACTCGAACGTTGTCTCATCAGGGGCGACCATACCGGCACGTGCGCCACCTTCAATCGACATGTTGCAGATGGTCATACGCCCTTCCATACTTAACGCACGGATGGCCGATCCCATATACTCGAACACATAGCCTGTACCCCCACCGACACCGATCTTTGCGATGATAGCCAGAATGATGTCTTTGGCCGTCACACCATCCTGGAGCGTGCCATCCACGCGCACAGCCATTGTCTTCGGCTTGTTTTGCAGCAGAGTCTGGGTTGCCAGTACATGGCCGACCTCGCTGGTGCCGATCCCGAACGCCAGCGCGCCGAATGCCCCATGCGTGCTGGTGTGGCTGTCACCGCAGACAATTGTCATACCTGGCTGAGTCAGCCCCCGCTCCGGCCCAATAACATGAACGATCCCCTGGTTTTCTGTGCCGAGTGAGAACAGCGGAACGCCAAACTCTTGGCAGTTCTTCGTCAGGAAGTCAAGCTGTGCCGCTGCCTGGGTATCGAGTACGGGGATGATGCCGTCAGCGTTGCGCGGTGTGGTCGGAGTGCTGTGATCCATCGTCGCCAGCGTTTTATCCGGGCGACGGACTTTGAGACCGCGCTGGCGCAGCATGGTGAAGGCCTGCGGTGATGTCACCTCATGGACCAGATGTAGATCAATATACAGAACCGCCGGGGTGTCTTCCGTTTGTGGTTTGACCAAATGATTGTCCCAGACTTTCTCAAAGAGTGTTCTGGGGTGTTTACCGTTTTCCATCGTGTTAGTTATCCCAAATCTATCCCTAGTTATCCCAAATTCGTGCCGATTGTAGCCGCTTCACCTTCCGGCATAACGTCCTCATGACCCAGAACAGCCAGCATGCGGTTCAGCGATGCCAGATAGGCTTTGGCACTGGCGACCACGATGTCACTATCGGCACCATATCCGCCAAACGATTTACCCTGCGTCTCAATTCGCACCGTGACCTCACCGAGGGCATCGATGCCTTCGGTCACACTGTGGACGCTGTACTCAATCAGTGTGTTCGGAGCCTGCACGATCCCGTCAATCGCCTTGTAGGCCGCATCCACCGGACCGGTACCCACTTCCGCATTGACACAAACCTCACCTTTGGTGTTGCTGAGTTTAGCCGTCGCCGTGGGCATACCCATCGTCCCGCATGTCACCTGGATGTCTTCAAGCGTGAAAATCTCCTGTGGCCGGTGGAACTCGTCGGCGATGAGGGCTTCCAGATCGGCGTCGGTGACGGTCTTTTTGGCGTCGGCCAGGGTCTTAAAGCGACTGAACACTTGATCCAGTGCATCACCTTCACACACATAGCCCAGTTCACCCAAACGGACCTGAAGCGCGTGCCGGCCACTGTGCTTGCCCAGAACCAGACGACTTTGCGCCAATCCGACCGTTTCCGGTGTCATAATCTCGTAGGTGGTGGCGTTCTTCAGTACACCGTCCTGGTGAATACCCGCTTCGTGAGCAAAAGCGTTGGCTCCCACAATTGCCTTATTGGGCTGTACCGGCATGCCGGT
>CAYQJO010000084.1:0-16259 GCA_964417785.1 uncultured Anaerolineaceae bacterium
GGCAGCACCGCCGTTTCGAGGTGCCGCAGGGCATCACCGGCTGGTGGCAGGTCAACGGTCGCAGCGACAAACCGTGCCATCTGAACACCGACCAGGACCTGTACTACATCGAGAACTACTCATTGTGGCTGGACATCAAAATCCTGCTCATGACGATCCCCGCGCTGCTGAAAGGCAAAGGTGCGTTCTAACGACTGCTGCTCCTTTACGTGAAGAACAAAACAGGGCTGGAGTTCGGTCGAACTCCAGCCCTGTGCTTTTTAACGTAAATCGTTGAAAAACTGGCGTAGAAGATCGGCGGCTTCATCGGCCAGCGGCCCCAGATCGACATCAACCCGGTGATTTAACTGCGGATGGCGCAGCACATCAACCACGCTGCCAGCACAACCAGCTTTCGGGTCCAACGCAGCGTAGACCAGTCGGGGAAGTCGCGCCAACACCATCGCACCGGCGCACATACAGCAGGGTTCGAGTGTGCAGTACAGCGTCACCCGATCCAGCCGCCAGTGACCGATTGCCGCTGCTGCCTGCCGCAGGGCAATCATTTCCGCATGAGCGGTCGGGTCGTTCCAGGCTTCGCGCTGGTTATGACCCCGCCCGATGATCTCTCCATCGAGGACGGCGACCGCTCCCACCGGCACATCGCCGGACGCCAACGCCAGACGCGCCTCATCCAGTGCGGCCTGCATCCAGTGTTCATCCATCAAAACATGCTGAGTTGATGGGGCTGGTCGTCTTCGGGTTCCTCGATTTCGTCCGGATCAATAGGCTGGCCCTCATCATCATGTGGAACAAGTTCAATGTTCACACACTCCGGACACTGGCATTCCAGCGGATGCGGTTGAAACCGGGGTTCGGTCTCCATGATCTGCGGCGGCACATAATCATCGGGCATGTCTTCAGCCCGCATGGTGGCTTCTACGCCCAGCCTGTCCAGTTCGTCGTCGCTGAAGCCAACCTGATACATCACCTTGACCAGCGACCGGCGAGTCAACTGGTCATCCTGCCGCATCACATGCTTGTATTGCTCGCGCAGACAGTCGCGCCACTCATCAGAAAAAACCGACATCCAGCCTTACCTTTCCAATACACCCATATCATCCAGAACCCCCAGAATCTCCAGCCCATAGGCGGCAATCCGCCAGGGTCCCATACCACGAATGCTGCTGAAATCCTCCAGACTCTGCGGCATCTCGTGCGCGACATGCCAGAGTGTTTGCTTGGAGACAATCACATCGGACTCGACACCGCGTTCCATAGCACGCGCCTTGCGCCACGCATGCAAGGCCGCGTAGCGGTCGGTGATGACCGGATCGGGCGGTTCGTAGTGCGGTGGTGGTGGTAATTCGGTCTCGGTCTGTCCCCGTTTGATCGCCTCAAGAATATCCTCGATGTACTCCGACCGTACTCCCTGTATTTTGCGCACCGCCGACCGGCTGGCCGGCATGGACTGTGACAGCCGCACCAGGGTCATGTTGCCCAATAATTTGTACGGCGGACGGTTCTTTTCACGGGCCAGCTTCTCGCGGAGAGCATAAAGCTCGCGCAGAACCCGCATCTCATGGTCTTTCAGGTGGTTCGGGATACCAATCTTCCAGAAGCCATCCGGATCAAATTCACGTCTCCTGGCGGGTGGCGCGAGGCAAACCTCTGCGAATATCTCTTGTGCTTCATCGAGATGACCGTGTGCTATCATGTATCCGTAGAACTCGTCACGCAGCAGGGGCAGGTAATGGGTGTCCTGCTGTGCATAGCTCAGACTTTCCGCCGGTAATGGACGCTGGTACCAATCATCAAGCTGGTGGCTCTTGTCCAACTCAACCGCCGCGTAAGTTTCCAGGATGCTTGCCAGACCCACCTGACGAAAACCACAGATACGGGCGGCCACCATCGTATCGAAGAGGTTGCGGAACTCAAACCCGAAGTCGCGCTTCATGGTCATGATGTCATATTCTGCCGCATGGAAGACCTTTTCGATCTCCGATGATGCCAGCACCACGTTGAGGGACTGAATGTCAACCGCCAGCGGATCGACGATATAGTCCTGGGTGCGTGTCGAAATCTGGACCAGGCAGACCTGATCCTGGTAAGCATGCAAGCTGTTGGACTCGGTATCAATGGCAACCAGCGGCTCACCGAGCAATTCATCAACCAGGCACTCGAAAACGTCCTGGGTATCCACATAAGTTGCAGGAGTGAAGAGCATTATAACCAGCCACGGCGTCGAAAATAGATCAGCAGTCCAATCGCCGTCAGAAACATGGCGACCGAGACAATTATAAAGGCGTTCGGGTTCTCATCGAAGGGCAAGTTGACATTCATACCATAAATGCTGGAAATCAAGGTCAGCGGCAGCATGATGACCGAAATCACCGTCAGAATGCGCATGACCTCATTGATCCGGTGACTCGCCAGCATATCGACCGTCTCAGAAAGACCGATGATAATCTCAGCGTCTTCGTCCAGCACATCACGGGCCTTGTATAGATGGTCCACGATGTCACCGAAATACTCCTCCAGGTCCTCACGCAAAATGGGATGGTCGGACTTCTCTAACGTTTCGACCACTGGAATTTGCTGGCGCACAATGCGGCGCAGGGCGATGATGTCGCGGCGGCGCAGCCCGATGTCGCGGATGATGGAGCGTGTATCACTCGTGAAGATTTGCTCCTCAATCTCGCGGATTTTGACATCCACCTTACGCAGCATCGGCAAAATGTAATCGACCAGGCGGTCGATAATAATGTAGAACGGATGACCGGCACTGCCGCGCAGCAACTCCTGCCGGACGGTTTCATCTTCCTGAGCGAACTCAAACAATTCATTCAGCACTTTCAAGGTGCCATCATGAATGGTCACGACATATCCCCGTCCCAGGATCATATCAACCTCGCTGGCACGGGTAAGGCGCTGCTCCGCATCCCACAGCGGAAAATGCAGGACGACGAACAGGTACTCATCGTTCACATCGAGTTTGGGGCGCTCAATCGGGCTACGCAGGTCTTCCAGATTCAGCGGATGGATATAGGGATGCGCCCGACTGAGGATTTCAACATCCTCGGCGGTGGGGCGGATTATATCCGTCCAGGTTACACGTCCATAAGAAAGTTTACGAGTCGGCATATTTCTATTATCCCGCAACCCGTCCACAAGCGCAAAATCCAGCACCAGTTTAATAATTGATGAATTCAATATTAAAAACGCTAATCTTCAAAAATCGCCGCTAAAAAATATTAAAAAAGTTGATACAATCGACTAAGTGCGTTTTGACACAAATGGGTCGTTGTGCTATATTCAGCAGGCACATGCTCCCGATCTGTAATATATATGTTACTCGTTATCCTATAGTCCGGAGAAATCCTTTCGGAGGACACATGGCTACTGCCACCAAGAGCAAAAGTGCGCTGGTCAAACCTTCAGCCAAGCAGGAAGTTGCCATAGAAGTCGCGCCACCCAGCCGACGCGAGTTTCTTTATTATATCTGGGGAGCGTCTATGGCGATGCTTCTCGGTCAGGCAACTGCAGGCATTATCTGGTTTGCGCTTCCGCGCTTCAAAGAAGGTGAATTCGGCGGCACTTTTTCCTTCACTGCCGGAGATATTCCCCCTGCTGGCGATCCACCGACATCGGTTCCCGCAGGTCGTATGCATCTCTCGACAACCGAAGACGGCTTACTCGCACTTTATGCCGTTTGTACCCATCTGGGCTGCCTGCCCAAATGGACCCCTGGTAATAACCGCTTTGAATGCCCGTGTCATGGGTCCAAATTTGAGGCCAACGGCGAATATATTGAAGGACCGGCCCCACGCGATCTGGATCGTTTTGTCGCCACTATTACCTTCGCCGACGGCACCAGTGCCACGACCGACGGCAGCGGTAATCCTATTCCACTTGAAGGACGTGAAATCGTTGCACTGGCTGTCAATACGGGCAACCGTGTTCTGGGCCAGAATAATGGTTAGAGGAGAGCTGTAATGTCGATACTCCCATTTCCCTCTTTCCTGGATGATGTCAAGGAAAAGGGTCTGAAGAAAGCCGTCTTTGAAGGTGTTGACGACGTTGTCGAGCGTGTGACGGCAGGCATGAACATCCAGGACATCCGCGAGGCGCTGCGCGGTGAGAAAGCCAGCCGCCGCCCGAACCCGCGCCTGCAACCACATGCAGATGGTTTCTGGCTCCACATGCGTCCCAGCTATTTCCATAGAGACATGACCGGTCTATATCCGACCTTCCGTCTCGGCTGGCTTTCTACTTACTTCGTGTTCTTCGAGACCATTACCGGCATTTTCCTGATGATCTGGTATACTCCTTCACCAGATGCCGCCTATGGCAACATGCTGAACATCCTGAGCAATGTGCCGTTGGGCCAGTTGATGCGTGACCTGCATCGTTTGGGTGCGGAAGCGATGGTCCTGATCGTTACATTGCATATGTTACGAACGTTTTTCACCGCCAGTTACAAGAAACCCAGGCAGTTCACCTGGTTTACCGGTGTGATTCTGCTGCTTGCCACATTGTTTTTGAGCTTCAGCGGTTATCTGCTGCCCTGGGACCAGTTAGCGCTCTGGGCGGTGACGATTGGCGCGTCAATGGTGGAAGCAGCCCCGCCGGAAGTCGTCGGTGAGAATTTGAACCTGCTCTTGCGTGGCGGTCCGGAAATTGGCGCGAACGGTTTGCTCCGGTTCTACCTCCTGCATGTGCTGGCTGTACCCGCGATTCTGTTTATTTTCACCGGTGTTCATTACTACAAAGTGATTATTCACGGTCACAGTTTGCCAGCGCAGAAAGAGAACATTGGCGAAGACACCGCCAAGCGTGTACCGCTGGATAAGCGCGTGTATTTCATCCCGGATGTCCTCACCAGCGAGATCATGTGGATCGGTGTGACCACCTTTATTCTGGTGGTGCTGTCGATCTGGTTCTTCCACGCGCCGCTGGAAAATCACGCTGACCCACAGAACACCCCATTAGGTACAACTGCGCCCTGGTATTTCCTCTGGATTCAGGGTGCGTTAAAGCTGGGCGATAAGGTTCTGTGGGGCATCATCTTCCCGACAGTGGTCTTCGTCTTCATGATGGCGTGGCCTTATCTGGATACCACCCCCAGCCGTCGCTATGCGGATCGCCGTTTCGCCCTGTCGCTGGTTTTCGTTTTGATTACCGGTACAACGGTCCTGAGTTACATGGGTCTGGCGGAATACGGTGTGGATACGACCGCCGACGCGGAAATTCTGCATGAGATGACGCACGAACCGGCGCACAATAAGATGGGAATCATCCTGCCAGTACCGTTCGAGGAACTGAGTGCCGGGATGTATGCGACCCGTCAATTTGCCGCCGAAGACGACCAGCAAGCCCAGGCTATCGAGGCGCTGAACGCTGAACTGGATGAAGTGACCTTCACAGTGGACGAAGGCACGGAGCTTGAACGTGTGACCACGCTGCGCGAGTTCGTCGGTAGTGGTTTGAACAGCGCCAACAGCCCGGTGAACGATGAAGCCCTGCGCTTCCGTACCGTGCCAACGACCTCGCCCGAACTGGCCGAGGTGATGGACGAGTTCTACCATGCGCTGCACAGTGAAGAGGAAGAACTCCACAATGCCTGGGGCGGTGTGATTATCACGGATAACCAGGACAATCTGAAGCGGCTGGATGTGTTTATCGTCTGGCAGGCGGTTGAGATGGAAAACGGAACACCGGTACTGGAAGACGACGAGGTGATCCCCATTCTCAACGAAGACGGGACGCCGGTGTATAACTACGCCGAACATCACATCTTCATCCACCGCGATGCCGCGTACTTCATGAACTAAAAGGATTAGGCGAATGCTACAACGCTTGTTGATCGACAAGATGGAAAATCGCATTCTCGTGGGTATCACCATGTTCGTCGGGATTATGATCCTGGTCGGTTGGGTTGCCATCAACGAGAACGGGCGGATGGCGTCGTTTGAGCGACAGCATACTGCCCGCGCCGTCGAACGTGGTGCGCTTCTGTTCACGGCCAACTGCGCCGAATGTCATGGGGAAGATGGGCGCGGCATCGAGAACTTCGGCCCGGCGCTCAACAGCCCGCATTTCTTCGGCTACAACTACTTCCAGGAAATCGACGATCAACTTCGCACCCTGGAACAGGAAGAAGCGGCACTGAACGCCGAGTTGGAAGCCATACGCGAAGAAGTCCTTGATCCGGAGACCACCGAGGCCGGCTTGGATGAACTGGAAGAACAACGGGCAGCGATCACTGAAGCACTCAACGGCGAGGACGGTCTGGTAATCCGCCGGGCAGGACTGCTGGAAGAGCAGCAGGCACTCATGGAAACGCTGCAACCGGCAGTCGATAAAGGCTATCCCATCAGCAGTGATGTGGACGCCGACGGCAACGAGTTCCTGGTGATCGACTACTCACGTCTGGCTCAGGTGGACTGGCAGGGTACCCGCGAAGATTATATTATCACCACCCTCATTCACGGTCGCCCGACCAGCATCAGCTATTGGGACGGCAACCAGATGGTGGCCTGGTCACAGCGGGCCGGTGGTCCGCTGCGTGATGACCAGATCGGTGACCTGGCCCAATACATTCTGAACTGGGACAGGGGCGATGACTGGACACTGGAAGATGCACTGGCCGTCAACCAGTATGCCAAAGTACCGGGGATGGGTGGCAGCGACGCCGGTCCTGCATTACCGCCTGCCGGTACGGACGTTCTCGCTATCCTGGATCAGATCGAGTCCGGCACAGTGGTCGGCGACCCGGTGCGTGGTCAGGCCATTTACAACAACGACGAACCGTCCGGTCGCAACTCACGCCTGGGATGCGCTGGCTGCCATGCTGGTGCCGTTGCGGCTCCCGATACGGAAATGCAGTGGGATAGCATTCTCACCGAGCGCCTGGAAGTGGCCCAGTTCGATGGATACACGCCGGAGCAGTATATTATCGAGAGCATCATTGACCCTGGTGCTTATGTCGTACCCGGTTGGAGCAACGCCATGCCCGGCGACTTCAGTACCCGGACAACTGTTCAGGACCTCGCCGACATCATCGCTTACATCCACACGTACAGCGAGCTTGATCCCTACGAACCTCCGCCACCGGCTGAAGAAGAACCCGCAGCCGAAGACGAGGGCGGTGAAAGCTAACCACCCCGCCCCTGCCATGATGGCAGGGGCTTTTTTGTAAGGCGGATGACGATGCACAAACTCGTAATTGTAATGACGTTGGTACTGGCTGCTGTGGGATCGGTCGCCCAAACCGACGACGATTCAACGCTGCCGTGTGACGTGGCCGAATTGATCTTGATGCAGCGCAATATGCAAGAACAACTTGAGAGCTTCCGCAGCCATCTGAGCGAAGACCCGGAAACTGCACTGGCCGCTCTTTACGACATCGGCACCGCTTACCAGGAGATGGCGCTTAACTGCGGCCATATCCCGGACGATGTAGGCGATCTGTATGTTGGCAGCGATCTGGACCGCATTATGCGCGTGTTGGAAGAAGTACCCGGTGACCCCTTCAACGGCCAACTGCTATATAACAACATCGAACCGGCGGCGGACGGGCAGGCTTCAGGCTGTATCGGCTGTCATGAACAGGCTGTCACTGCACCAACGACTGCTGGAACATGGACCCGATGGGATGAAGAACGGCGCACCCTCGACCCGTTTGCCAACTACACCTTCGCCGAGTATACAGTGGAGAGTATTGTCGATCCCTGGGCCTATACGGTCGAAGGCTATCCCGAAAACACCATGCCCAACAACTATGGCGACCGTCTGAGTTATCAAAATCTCGCTGATCTGGTGGCTTATCTGGAAAGCCAGGATCAACTACCGGAGTAACGCTTGAAAGGAATGCATCCGTCAACGACCACCCGCGCGGGTGGCCTGTGGGAAACCGCAGGCCCATGTTGACCAGCCTTAGCCACGCCGAAGGACACTGGTTACGTTACGGGCGAATGGATAGGCACTCCGGGGTGACGCCACCAGCCCCGGACTCTGCGGTGAGTGGTTAAACAGCTTGAGGGTCTAAAGCAGTGCTGCTCACAAGAAACCGCCCGATAACTTTGGCGAGGAGGACGCGGACAAATATGTCCGAAAACCGTCGCAAGACGAGAACCGAAAGGTAGCTTTTGTGCAACGTGTACTGGTAGTAGACAAAAACAAACAGCCGCTCATGCCCTGTCATCCGGCACGGGCGCGGAAACTGCTCAAACAAGGACGGGCGGCGGTCTTCCGGCGCGAACCGTTCACAATCATCTTGAAAGACCGTGATAGCGGCGAGACACAGGACATTCAGATCAAGTTTGACCCCGGCAGCAAGACAACCGGCATTGCATTGATAGCCGACTTCAAGCACGGAAAGCGTGTTGTGTGGGCGAGTGAACTGCACCATCGCAGCCAGCAGATACGCGATGCGCTGCTCAGCCGTCGTCAGCTACGGCGCAGCAGGCGGAACCGCAAAACCCGCTATCGCAAGCCGCGCTTCCGGAACCGTTGCCGTCCTGCTGGCTGGCTGCCACCGTCGCTGCAAAGCAGGGTGGACAATGTGATGACCTGGGCAGGTCGTTTGTGGCGATTTGCGCCGATCACGGGTGTCGCGCTGGAACTGGTGAAGTTCGACACGCAAGCCATGCAGAACCCGGAGATCAGCGGGGTTGAATACCAGCAGGGGACGCTGCAAGGCTACGAAGTCCGGGAATACCTGTTGGAAAAGTGGAACCGGACATGCGCCTACTGCGGCGCAACCAATGTACCGCTGGAAATCGAGCATATCGTGCCGAAGTCACGCGGTGGCAGCAACCGGGTGAGCAACCTGACACTGGCCTGTCACGACTGCAACCAGCGCAAGGGCATCCAGACGGCGGCAGAGTTCGGGTATCCGAAGTTGCAGGCGAAAGCGAAGCATCCGCTGAAGGATGCGGCGGCAGTAAACGTCACTCGATGGGCGTTGTACGACCACTTCAAAGCGTCCGGTATCCCGCTGGAAGTCGGCACAGGCGCACGGACGAGGTACAACCGGACCCGGCAGTGCTATCCGAAAGCGCACTGGATCGACGCAGCCTGTGTGGGTGAAAGCGGCGAACAGGTCTACATCACGCCCGGTCATATCCCGCTGGTCATCAAAGCAACCGGACGCCAATCACGGGTGATGTGCCGTCCAGACAAGTACGGTTTCCCGCGCACAACAGCAAAATCAGGCCGCGTGCAGTATGGTTTTCAAACGGGGGACATGGTGAAAGCCGTTGTTCCGAAGGGGAAGAAAGCCGGTATTTACGTCGGGCGGGTGGCGGTGCGAAGCTCAGGCAGCTTCAACATTGCCACCCGCGAAGGCATGGTGCAGGGTATCAGCTACCGCTGCTGCACTCATCTACACAAATCTGACGGATACAGTTACGAGAAAGGAGAAGCGGCTTCTACGAACCGAAGGTTCGACGCCCGCTTCAGCGGGTGGTTTCCGCCGCATAATTTCGATGAAGAAACTGCTGGTGCTGCTCATGTTGTTGTCGTTGATGTCGCCTGCCGTGCTGGCACAGGAGGGCGAAGGCCCGACCGTCGACGATCTGGAAACCGCTATTGAAGATGCCGATCTGTCATCGGATGAACTCAGTGAGCTAATCGAGGAACTGGAAGCCTTACGTGAAAACGTGAGCGAAGCGGAATCTGCTGAAGCCGCCGAAGTCACGGAGCCAGAAGCTGAAGAGTCCGCTGGTGAGTACGAAGCGGAAGCGATCATCAACGAGGCCGATATCGAGATTGAGATTGAGGCGGAAGAAGAGAATGATGGGCCTGAAGGTCTGAGCCTGGGCTTCATTCTGGTGGGATTGGGAGCCATTACCATCGTCGGCGGTGCCATGATCGGACGCGATTCTTTCGATAACCGACCGGTTGCATAAGGACATTTCGTTTGAATTGGTTGCATAGATGGGTGGTGTCAGGATTGATTCTGCTTTCAGCCTGCACCAACCTGAGCGGCGAACCCGAAGTCATCAGCACGGTGCCACCTCCAACGTCTGTTCCGACTGGTGTACCGGTTGTCGATACCGGTTTCCCTGTTGCAGCCCCGGACCTCGGACTGGGCGCACAGATTTACGCGGAGAACTGCACCGACTGTCATGGTATTGACGGTGCAGGAGATGGTCAACTGGTTGTGAGCGGACAGGTGCAGAATCCAGGCAATTTCCTTGATCCAGCACAAACCGATGGCAAAACCCCGCAGGATTATTTCGAGATCGTCACCAACGGCAAACTGGAACGGTTGATGCCGCCCTGGATCAACGCGCTGAGCGAAGCAGAACGCTGGGCCGTCTCCCTTTACACCTACACCCTGAGTTACGATGCTGACCAGATCGCGCTCGGCCAGGAGATTTACGCCCGCGAATGTGCCGGATGTCACGGCGAAAACGGTCTGGGGGATGGTCCCGATATGGTGGTCTCATCGCGCAGCACGGGCAATCTGACAGACCAGGAGAAGATGATCACGCTGAGCGACGACGCCATCTATACCATCATCGCCGAAGGTGCTGGACGGGTGATGCCCGCCTATGGTGACCGCTTGACCGGCGCTGAGCTTCAGGCCGTCACCCGTTACACTCGTACCCTGTCGCTAGAATCTGACCTCCAACGGCAATTGGCGGAAACAACACCGGAACCGGAGGTTGGTGAGGGAACGGCGGTGATCCGGGGGACGGTCAGCAACGACACAGAAGGGGCCGACGTTCCGGCCAATCTGCCGGTTATCCTGCATATTTTTGACGCCGAACTCAACGAACAGACCCGCGAGATCGTCGTGGACGACACCAATAGTTTTGTCTTCGAGGACGTACCGGTCAGCGCGGACAATATCTACTTCATCTCGACGGTTTACCAGGATCGCAACTTCGCCAGCCAGCCGGTGCGCGGCCAACCCGGATCACCCGAAGTCATGCTGCCGGTCGTTATCTACGATGTCAGCGACGATTCAAGCAGTATCAGCATCATCGGCAGCGCCACCCAGATACGCCCGCTCAGCAACGGGCTGGAAATGCTGTATGCCGCTCGCTATCGTAACGCCTCCGACGAACTCTATTCGACCGATGTGACGACCGCCGATGGGCGTTTTATCTCTCTGGAGATTCCGCTGCCGGTGGGGGCGATTGTGGCCGCGCTGGATACGGAAAACCGTTTCGCCTTTGATGCCGAGACTTTCACCCTATACGATACCCGTTCGGTGCTGCCTGGTGATGATCATTTTATCCAGGTGACGTATTTTATGCCCTACGGTGGCGACGCCGTGATCGAATATCCGACCGGTTATCAAACCGACGGCCCCGTGCGCGTGCTGCTTGAGGATGAAACGATTCGTCTTGAAAGCAATCAGCTTGCTGCGATGGGAACGGAAACCATCGCGGACGCCGAATATCAGGTCTATGGTGGTACACTCTCACTGGCACCGGACGATCTGATTCGCTACACGCTCAGCGGCGGTGGCTCCTTACCGACGACCGACACCGACGAGACCGTCATCACATCAGATGTCTTGCTGCCGTTGCTGGGCGTTGCGTTTGGCGTTGTTGTCGTGGTGGCCGGCGGGTTATTCTGGCTCTCGCGGCGCAGGCCAGACAGCGACAATCAGACCTTAATCGATGGGCTGGTCAGCCAGATCGCCGAACTGGACGCCCAACACGACCGGGGTGAGATTAACCACGATCTGTATCAGCAGCGTCGCCAGCAGCTTAAGGCCCGGTTGGCGGAATTGATGGACACGGACTCATGAGCGACAATCACACCCTGATCGAAATCAACAGCCTCATCAAGACTTACGGGCTGCTGCCGGTTCTGCGCAAGCTGGACCTGACCATAGCCAGAGGGGAATTCGTAGCCTTACTCGGTCCCAACGGAAGCGGTAAATCGACCTTGCTGCGGCAGTTGACCGGCAGCAGCCGCCCCACTGCCGGGGTGATCCGTGTGGCTGGATGGGAACTGCCGAAAGAGGCGGCAGCGGTTCGCGCCCATATCGGTCTGGTGAGTCACCAATCCTTGCTTTATGACAACCTGACCGCACGGGAAAACCTGCTGTTCTTCGCCCGTCTGTATAACCTGAAAGCTGTCGATGAACGCATCACAACGCTGCTGGCACAGGTTGGTCTGGATAAACGCGCTCACGATCTGGTGCGCACGTTCTCACGCGGGATGCAGCAGCGGCTCAGCATCGCCCGCGCCCTGCTGCACGCGCCCGACATTCTGATCTTCGATGAACCCTATACCGGCCTGGATCAAGACGCTGCCGCTATCCTGGACGACATGCTGAAAGTGGCTCATGCTGACGGCCACACGATCATGATGGCAACCCATCAGATCGACCGGGCTGCACGGCTGGCCTCTCGCGTGGTTATTTTGAGCCGGGGCAAGGTCGGCTACGACAACACCACCGAGAACATGGACACGCTGACACTGGCCGCCGATTACGCCAATATCACCGGAATGGCAACCGCCCGATGACCACTGCATTTTTCAACGTCGTCTTCAGTATCCTCCGTAAGGATTTACGCGCCGAACTGCGCAGTCGCGAACTGGTCAATACAATGGCGCTGTTCACCCTGCTCAGCATTTTAATTTTCAGCTTTGCGCTGGAACTGGACCGTCAGGCCCGCCAGGAGGTAATCGCCGGAGTCGTATGGGTGACATTGGTCTTCGCCAGCATCCTGGGCCTGAACCGCAATCTGGCGACCGAGCGCGAAAACGGCGGGCTTCAGGCCACCCTCATCGCCCCTGTCGGTCGCAGCGCCATTTACTGGGGCAAGCTGGTGGGCAATTTCCTGTTTGTGCTGGTAATCGGCCTGATTCTACTACCGCTGGCGACGATTCTGTATAATACACCTCTGGTGCGCCTGGAGATGCTGCTGGCGCTCATCCTGGGTACACTGGGGATTACGTCAACGGGGACCCTGCTGGCGACCATGACGGTCCAGACGCGCTCGCGGGAGACGCTGCTGCCCATCGTCATGATGCCGGTGGTGCTGCCGGTCCTGATCCTGGTCGTGCGTGGGACCAATGGCGTACTTCAGGGAACGTCAGACGGCAACTGGTTGGTGACACTGCTGGTGGTAGATGTCATCTATCTTGTATTGGGAAGCTTGTTGTTTGAATTTGTCATAGAGGATTAAGCCATGGAACAGAAAGCAGTACCGCAGAATTTGAAGATACTGACCGCCATTACCATCATCGCTGTCGCCATTGGCCTGTATCTGGCGCTGGTTTATGCTCGCACCGATCAGACACAGGGCGAGATCCAGCGAATTTTCTACATTCATATGCCGTCCTTCTTCGGCGCGTTCGCGGCCTTCAGCGCGACCGTCTGGGGGGGCATCATGTATCTGCGCAGCCGCGAGATCAAATGGGACACGCTGGCGCTGGCTGGCGTAGAGGTGGGCTTGATTCTGTCGTTGGTTACGCTGGCGACCGGTTCTATCTGGGCGCGTCCTATCTGGAACACCTGGTGGACCTGGGACCCGCGTCTGACGAGTTCGGCGATTATGGCCCTGACCTATGCCGCCTATTTGATGCTGCGAGCCGGCATTGAAAACCCGGATACCCGGCGGCGCTTCGCTTCGGTCTATGGTATTATCGCCATTGTCACCGTTCTGAGTACCCTGCTGATTATCCGCATCGTGCCGGATACCATTCACCCGGCGATTATCGGCCCGAGTCCGCAGAACGCCGAAGGTGCGTTTGAGGCCTCGCAGCGGGTAGCTGCTGCTCTGGTTCCCAATTTGATCATCTGGAGTACGCTGGTGCCGATCACACTGATGTGGTGGCGTATTCGTCTGGAAAACAAAGCTGAACATGTAAACATGCGCAAACTTGAGGTTCTGAGCCAGTCATGACCCGAAAACTCATTCTTGCCCTGGCGCTGCTCCTGACCGTCTGGCCGCTGGCCGCCCAGGAAGAAGACCTGCCCATCATCCCTTACTTCAATGCATCCAGTGACGGCTTCCATGTGCCGGTCCCTGATGGATGGGAAGACCTGAGCGAGAGCAATACCGCCCACTTCACCAGCAGCGCCAGGGTACAGATTTACGCCATCGCTGAGGGCGATGAAGACGCCGATGTCGCGGCCATGCTGGCGGATTTGCGTCCGGTGGGCGATCTACGTTACAGCGGCGAATTCAGCCTGGAAGGGCTGGCCTGGGAAAAGTACCTATACGAAACCGCTGAAGGGTTCGATGCGACGGCGCTGGTCCATCGCCGCGACGGCAGCACCTATATCCTGGCGCTGTTCAACGATAACCCGGAGATCGACTATTACGCGCTGACGGCACGAGTTGAAGACGGCGAGGACACCGTTGAGCAGGTGAACGCCGTCGTCGCTGAGTTGTATCCCGAATTCGATACCGAGCCGGTCAGCAGTGATACGGTCGAACTCTCAAACGGGACCTGGGAGCGCAATGTCTACAACCTGGAGGACGACGAGACCCTGCATGTGATCCACCAGTTGCGCGGGCGCACCGCCTATATTGTGGTCGAACGCGGCGACGGTGCGATGCTGGCCGAGGTTAACAAGATGCTGTTCACCACGCTGTTCGGCTTCTTCGTCACACCGGCCAACCAGGCATATCTTTACCTGGGACTGGCCGCTATCTTCGGGCTGATCGGCGCTCTGGTCGTGAGTATGGTTTTGCGCCAGCGCAGTCTCGAACAGGACATGCGCATGATCGAGCAGTTGGAACAAGGATCGTGATTCGAGCGGTGTGGCTGGTGCTGGTGATCGTGGTGCTGGTCGCCTGCCAGCCCAAGGCGGATTCTCCGGAAGCTCCGGCAATGGCCGTTTTCCCCACGACCACGCCAGGGCAGGTGATTCGCGGCGTCCTTGATACGCCATCACCCTTCGGCGGAACACCCTTCGCCAACCCGGCGACCGCCGTCGCACTGGCAAACCAGCCCACCGCCACACCGGATACGAGTATCTGCCCATCCATCCAGACCGGTTTGGAACCCGACGATCTGCCCAACAACATTGACGATACGGCGGATGCTATCATCGCGTTCTTGTCCGATGGTGGTACTGCCGCAACCCTGCGCGATACCTGGGAGATTTTTGCCCTGGCTCGCGACGACATCGATCTGACGGGCGATCTGACCCCCGAAGTGATCTTCTCTTTTGTGCTGCCGGAAACCAGCGGGATGCTGCTCATCGCCGGCTGTGAGGAAGGCCGGTATGTATCACGCTATCAGGCGGTCGCCGACGAGGCCGAAGCGCCGGAGATCATCCTTCTGGGTGACATCAACGTCAGCCAGTTGAACAACGTCGTCTTCGTCAGCCGCAACTGCGTTGACGGTGATGACTGCCGCTTCCAGACACAGATCATCACCTGGCAGCCCGACCTGGGTCGCTTCGTGAGTCTCCTGGGCGACACGATCTTGAGCGATGACATACCAGAAATCGTTGATATAGACGACGATCAGGTCGGTGAAGTGCTGGTGCGGCTGGAAAGCCTGGGAACCGCCGCCACCGGCCCACTGCGCACCGGAGCCGACATCTACGATTGGAACGGTGAAGCCTATATGCTGTCCATCGTCCGGCGCGACCCACCGCGCTACCGTATCCAGATTCTACATGAAGCAGATCGTTACTTTGACACCCTGGATATGGCGACCGCCATCGATCTGTATCAGACGACCCTTACCGACGAGGACCTTCGCGCCTGGATCACCGGTGAGGAGTTGACGCTGGAAGCGTATGCGCTCTACCGGCTGCTGGTGGCCCAGGCTTATCTGGGTGACACGGAAACAGCGACCGCCGTCATCGACCGGATTGAAAATAAATTCGTGGAAATCGAACAGCCGGTATATGTCTCGCTCAGCCGTGCCTTCTGGACCGCTTACGAGGCCACCGGCGATGCTGGACCGGCGTGCAGCGCTGTACTGGATATGGTCGAGGAACAACCGTCGGCGCTCAATCTGCTCAACCGCTATGGCCGCCGCAGTCCAACCTACACCGCACAGGAGTTGTGTCCGTTTTAGTCGTCCTGAAGCAGCCATTCCATTGCTTCAGCTTCGCAATTCTCGCCGGAGAAAAACTGTCGCCGAATATTGCTCAATCGCAGAATTTCGAGCAAGGTCTGTGCCATCGAGACAATTGAAGAGGGTTCGTGGAGATAAGCGACACGCGCTCTGGGATGGCCGCTGTTTTCGCGGGCGAAACTGCGACCGGCCCGCATGGCGTGGTTGACAGGTTTTGAACCCGCCGCAAGCCACGCCATTTTAATGGCAGTGGTTGCCAA
>CAYQJO010000085.1:0-12493 GCA_964417785.1 uncultured Anaerolineaceae bacterium
GTGAGCAGCGGCCCGGCATCCTCTTCAATGTTGGCCCCACCACCACGACGGCGGTCTTCCGCTGCCAGTTCCGTGATCTCACGGATGTCGGAGAACTGGTGGGTGTGCGTTGAAACCGATCCCACAGAAAGCGTCATAAGTTCGACCTGCTGGCCGTCCGGAGCCGGAATATAGCCGCGTTCCCGGTCGATAAACGAATAGTGCTGTTTAACATCTTCCGCAAAGCGTTCCGCCAACCGCTGTTTGAGCCGCCGGGGATTGTCGGTGTGGGTCACGATCACGAAGTTATCCAGGCCCGGATGGCCGATGAAGTCATCCACCGTCCCTGCCTCATCGACGACCTCGCCCAATAGGAGCGCCACAAACCGCACAACTTCATCCCCGGCGACAAATCCATACACCTCGCGGAAGGTCTCAAAGGTGTTGATCTTGGCATCAACGTAGGTCCAGGGCTGTGAACTGCGCATCAAATTGCGCAGATGCTCCTCGATCAACGTGCCGGTGGGCAGGTTGGACTTGGGATCGATGTTGATCTGGCGTTTGGCCGCCGTGATGGCGTTTTGCACCCGCAGCTTGAGTTCTTCAATGTCAAATGGCTTGGTGACATAATCGTCCGCGCCGAGTTCCAACCCGGCGATCCGGTCGCTGCGTTCATCGCGCTGCGTCAGGAAGATGATCGGGACATGTTTGGTCCGGGTTGTCGTGCGCAGTTCGCGACAGACATCATAGCCATTCATGTCGGGCAGCATGATGTCCAGCATAATCAGGTCCGGAAGTTGTTTGCGTGTCATAGAAAGGGCTTCTCCACCGCGTGGAGCGACCTGCACCTCATACCCTTGCCCACTGAAGTAAATGCGCAGCATGTTCGAGATGTCAAAGTCGTCTTCTACAACCAATATACGACCTTTGCTCATGGTAGCCCCCTGGGACCGCAAGAAAATACATTCACAATACTTTCAATATACACCAATTGTTGCAATGATGCATAAAAGAAACAAAAAGTTAGAAATTGCTAACCCGCTCGGCCAGGTCCTGCCAGGTGGCTTCATCCCAGTAACGACGGGCAGCACCGGAGGTCGAAGGCAGCACAAACAGGCGGGTCCGTCCCAATCGCTGCGGTTGCAAGCCATAGTCTACCGGACCCAACAGCGCATGGGCCGACCGTTTGCCGTTAAATGCCAGATAGTGCGGGACGTACTGGATGATTTTGCGCCGCAGTCCCTCCGGTGCGAAGTCCGAAAGCGACAGTTGATCGTCTGTGCCGGATGCAGATTTCACGACATCGGTCAGACCGATGCCATAGCGCAGCACCTCACGGAAGTCCTGCGGCGCGAGCAAAATCGGGGTCAGGCCGACACGATGCAGCGTCAGCCAGAAGCGATTGCCGGGACCGGCGTAATAAGCGCCGACGGCAGCCGAAGTTGGGCTGGCTGCCGTTCCACAAAAAACTATTTTCAGTCCCGGTCGCAGCACATCGGGCAGGACATCAGCGGGTGGCCGCATGGAAGGCCAGCACATAGCGATCCGAGGATTGCTGCTGGTAACTGGTCATGACGAAATTGAGATAAATCGGCACGTTGTTCTCCGGGATCAACCCGTCCAACGCGATAGATATCATGGCATCGTACTGGAAGCCCGGCAGCCGACTGCCATTCGCCAGCGTAACATAACTGTTGCTCAGGTCGTCGGAATCCCCCCAGCACAGCGAACTTGGTCCGGCATCGTCGCAGGCGATTTCCAATCCCTGGTCGTCGGTCCAGACGTTATAATTGGTATCGCTCAGGTAAAAATACGGATCAAATTCGGAACTTTCTGAGATCATATAGACAGTCAGCGGCACACCGGTCATACCCGGTGTCACGCGCACGACAAACGGATCACCGACGACATCATCCGGCGTTGCGGCCATACCTTCCAGCACCAGGACAAATTCACCTGCCGCATTGTCGAAGCCACCGACCACCAGCGAGACGTCAGCCAATAACTGCCCACTGTTCTGTGTAAACTGAACCTGTGAACCCAGGCCACTGCCGGTCACCTCTCCCACTGTCGGCAATTTGACGGCAAAACTGGCCGCTGCTGCCGCGTCATCCGAACACAAACCGACCCCCTCGGTATCCAGAACAGCCAGAACCGGGTCGAAACTGCCAATACCGACAGCCGTCGCGGTATAGGTGAAGCCAGCCCGCATCTCTTTGACGACGATCTCCACACCGTTATCAAAACTGGCTCCGTTGTCACAGGTGACGCTGATCCCGGTGGCGACTTCCTGAGATGGGACCGAGGGACCGGTATTCGGCGTCCCCTGGTTCGGCAGATTGACCATATTTTGCGCGTTGAACTCCGACTGAATGGCGACCAGGGGCAGAATACCACCGAGCCGTCCCCCCGTGCGCTCTTCAGTAATCACTGCCGTCGGCACACCGATCAATTCACCACGCTGGTTGACGGCCAGACCACCACTGTTGCCCGGTGCGATTTCGGCGTTGGTCTGGTACCAAACCGACAGACGTGCGCCGTTGAGGTTGCCGTTCTGAATGGTGGTGATCTGTCCCGTCGTATAGACCATGAAGCCCTCACCGATGGTAGGATAACCGAACACGCTGACCGGCTCCCCAAGCTGGGCCTCGCCGGTCGCCAGTGGAATCACTGGCAGATTAAGCGTACTGCTGTCGATGGTAAGGCCATTGCTGTCACGGTCAATTTGCAGGACCGCAAAATCAAGCTGGTCGGAGATCAACGTCGCGCTGGCGAAATAGCGCAGCACCGGTTGCTCGCGGATGTCGTCCAGCATCAGAATACCGTAATCGTTGCCGGCATCCACCACATGCCGGTTCGTGTAGATCAAACCGGTGGGTTCGACGATGGTGCCGGAGCCGGAATCAACCGGCGTATCGCCGTCCAGTACGATAATTTGCACGACACTCCGCGAAATACGATCAATGTCTTCACCCGAAAGGTCGCCCTGGGCAACCACCGACACACTCACCAGAGCCAGCAATACCAATAGCAAACGCTTCATGAGGTTTCCACTCCTATATCAATGACCATGAACGGCGGTTATGGGTCGCTCGCTCACGAACACGAGCAATATGTTCAGCGGTGACGGGCTGCTCGAAACTGCGAAAACCAGACAGGCGGAAACCATGCCGGGTCGCAATCTCGCCGATTTCACGCACTTGCTCCATGCGAATATCCTTGCCAACGGTGTAATCTTCGTAGCGACCTTCCAGCGCCAGCGCCATCGTCTCCGCCATGCAGGCATAGGACTTGCCCGGTGGGAAGCCGAAGTCAAAATGAAAATCGACCGGACCGGGGACTTCGACCATGCCCCCTTCGATCACCAGCACATCATCGCGCTCCGCCGCCACCTGACGCGACACATCACGCGGGCGGGCCACATCACACACGACCGAACCCGGCTTGAGATGCTGTGGCTCGATGACCGCATGGACGGCGCTGGTCACGGTCAGGACCAGATCGGCCTCATACAGTGAAGCCATATCCGTGCTGGCGACGACCTGCGCCCGAAAGCCAGTACACTGTTCCCGCACCGCATCCAACTTAGCCTGGTTGCGTCCGATCAGGGTCAGGCGGGCGCAATCCAGGGCAAGCATCTGGGCGCAAGCACGACCGATGGCCCCGGACGCACCGACAATGGCAATTTCGGTGTCTGCGACATTCAGCCCCATCACCCGCGCCGCCTCTTTGATCGCTTCCACCGCCATGTATACGGTGTAGCTGTCACCGGTTGTGACGGGCAGGCCCAGACGCTCCGCGATAGTCACACCGGCATCACCGACCACCGATGTATAGGCCCCCAGCCCAAGCATTCTCGCCCCCAGTTCCTCCGCTTTGTGGCCGCAGGCAACGATTTTGCGGTAGACCGTCTCCACCGGCAGCGACATCATCGTCGGCGGAGTGAAGGGACAAGCCAGCAGCCAACCGCGCAATTCCGCCCCGGTCGCCTCCGAGCGTACACCATTAATCTCGGATAGATACACCGGCGGGAAAAATCGCGAGAAGTAGTTGATCTGCCCTTCCGTCAGGATTTTGCCCAGAAGTGGGAACTTACGAGCGACATCTTTCTTAATGGTGATGGGATGGATGATGAAGGCGAATGTATCTTGCATCATTACAGCTTACGCGCTACGGCCATACCATCACCCAGCGGGATGATAAAGCTGTCCAGACGCGGATCATCAGCCAGTGCTTCGTTGAAGGCTACCATACCCTGCTGGTCGTCGTTCTTGGGCTGCAACACCGCGCCGTGATAAAAGGCATTGTGCGCCGCCACCAGACCACCGGCCCGCAGATTATCAACGGACCAGGTTAAATAAGCCGGATAGTTGAGCTTATCTGCATCAATAAAGACCAGATCAAATGGGCCGACCGGCTCAAGCTGGTGCAGGACATCCAGTGCCGCACCCTGAATCACCTCAACCTTATGCCCCACCCCCGCGTTCTCGAAATTGCTGCGGGCCACCTCAGCGTGTTTACTGCTGACTTCAACCGTGTAGAGTTTGCCGTCCTCTGGCAAAGACCGGGCGATCCAGGTACCGCTGTAACCGCCCAGGCAGCCAATTTCAACCGCCAACCGGGCATTCACCATGCGGGTTAGCCAGCCCAGAAGATGTCCTTCGTGGGCCTGTACATTGATGACCGGCAGACCGTTGCTCTCGGTCGCAGACCGGATATTTTCCAGCGCGTTGTCTTCCTCAACAAACAAATAGCGGATATATTCCTCATACTGCTCACTCATTACCATGTATCCCAAGTCTCCTCAAGTTCTTCGCCCTCGTTCGGGCGCGGATAAAAGCGTTTGTGTGCTTCACCAAAACGGACGAAATGATGGTCGCTCTCTTCAAATGTCACATTACGGCTGATGACACGGCGCTGGGGTGAAGCCACCAGCACCACATCCGACTCGATCATACGGCCGGGGAAAACCACCATGCCCGAACCGATCCGGCAGTTATGGCCGACCGCCGCACCCAGCACAATCTGGCCCACACTTTGTAGCTCACCGTCGATGTTGGCCGCCCGCAGCGGCTTCTGCGCGATCAGGTTGAAATCGGTGAAGGTGCTGCCCGCCCCCACAAAGCTGTTGCGCCCAATGACACACATTTGCAGGCAGGTATTCTGTGCCAGGATGGTGTTTTCCATCACTGCCGTGAGGTACAACGCACTGCGAAAGGGCAGAAAGCAGTTGTTGGCGACCGTACTCATTTTCAACACACAGCCGGCATCGATGTTGACATCATCACCAATGGTACAGTTGTCGATCACCGCACCGGCACCGATAGAACAGCGATCACCGATTTCTGCCGGTCCCGTAATAATCGCCGATGGATCAATGTCGCAGTCCTTGCCAATCTTCACAGAAGCAGATGAACTGAGAACCTGCTTCTGTTCCAGAACACCGCGCCAGAACAACCGGAGTTGCGCGAATACGCTGCGCTCAATCTCGGTATCGAGACGACCCGCCCGGCCAAAATTGCCGTAGATAATCGTAGCGAAGTAAACATGCACCCAGCTTTCAATGGAGATAATCGCCCGCTGGGGTGCGTGGTGGGTCAGAAAATCCTGTTCCAGTGTCATGAAGTCCGGCACCGCGCCGAAACCAATATCGCGGGAGTCACTCGGCACAGATACCGGCACAATATCTTCTTCATACCCATCAGGGAAATACCATAGATCGCACAGAAACAACACACCGCCCTGCGGCCCCATCGTGGCCTGGAAGCCCTTCGTCAGTGGAATGGTATAGGTGTGGAAGCATTTGTCGCTGGCGGAAAACGCGGCCCGGCAGGCTTTGCCGGCCTTGCGGGCTTCAGCCACAAAATACTCAAAGAAAGCGCGATCAAACCACATGCTATCACGGTAGACAACCGCTTCACCTTCGACGCGATAGAGTTCATCGCGGCTCTCAAGTGTTCCCCCCAGGTCGATATTCTCACCGAGGACCTCAATAAACAGGTTTTCGTGGTGAATTTTGAGCGGTTCAGTACCGATGGTCAGTAGACTGGCTGGTTCGTTAAACGGCGGTACGTGACGTGCATCTTCGATAATGTAGCGATACATAGCAGTTTAACCGTTGTTGAGAAATTTGCGTACCATATTGTGAAACCGGTCTGGTTCATCCATCATCGGGAAATGGCCGGAATCGATAAACCGGGCAATCTGGCTGTGCTGTACGCACCCTTGCAGGACATCGGCCTGATCGGGATTGACAATCACATCCCGCTTGCCGTAAATGCCCATCACTGGCAGTTCCAGGCTGGCAGCCGGTTCGGTCAGGTCTGTCTGGCGCAGCGTGGCGATGCTCTGAAAAAACGATGCGCTGGAAACCTTCGACATATCTTCAACAAACATATCACCCAGCGCCCGACCATCCCTGGCGACAAAATAAGCATAACCGCGCATAAATAGCCGGAGCAAACCGGGACTGGTCCAGATAATGCGGGCAAAGCGCCGGTTGCCGGATGCCTTCAACAGTATATTGAGCGAACTACCCTGCACCGGCGAACCGATCAAGCCAACCTTGACGACTTTATCCGGGTGCTGGATGGCTGCCGCCAGCGCCACCGTCCCGCCCATCGAATGCCCGATGATTGGCGCTTTGACAATACCCAGGCGATCCATGAACTGAATTACCGAATCGACATAGTTGGTGACGGTAAAATTCGAATTGTGATCGAACGATTCGCCGAAACCAAAGAAATCCAGGGCATATGTCCTGAATTCCTCACCCAGAATCTCAATTGTCGGTCGCCAGAGCGCCCAGGAACCTAACCATCCATGAAGCAAAAGAACAGGGCGTCCACGACCATAGCGTTCGTAATGGACAATTCCCTGTTCAGTAACCAGCGTAGGCACGGACCTTAGTCCATTTCCTCCAGAATCGTGTAAAGCAATTCCAGGAGGACATCGCGCACACTGTCGCGCTCCTTCGCCACGCACGGCAGCAGCTTTACTTCTGGCTCAATTCGCAGCGCAATACGGAGGTCTTCCGGGTCCCAGGCATCGGGATGGTCCTGCTTGTTGGCCGCCACCACGTAAGGTGTTGGGGCATAAGCGCGGAAGGTCTCCAGGATGCTCTTGGCCTCGCGGAAGGTCTCTGGCTTAGCGCTGTCAACCATCACGATGAAGCCCAGCATACCCTCAGCCAGAATCTCCCACATGAAGTCAAAGCGCCGCTGCCCCGGTGTACCGAACAGGTACAGGACGAGATCATCATCCACCGTAATACGACCGAAGTCCATCGCCACAGTCGTCGCATCTTTTTCCTGGGCTTCAGCGGTCCCTTCTTGCATTTCACGCTCAGTCGAGACCACTTCGATCTCACTGATTGACCGGATAAACTCGGTCTTGCCTGAGCTGAACGGTCCCGTAACAACCATTTTGACAGTTTGCATAGTCACTTCCAGTTCTCGAAACTGACGAACTAAATGGATTTGATCTTGTCGATCAACTTGCTGACGACATCACGCGACGGACCAGGCTGCTGCGCCCGACGCCGACGCCCTGCGGTGGAACGTTGGGCATCGGCCTTCTGTTCCATCCCGGCAGGTTTCACAATATCGACCAGACCGGCCTGCTGCAAACCATACACCACGCGCCGAATTTCGACATCGGACATGTTGTTGGCTTTCGCGATCTGGCGAATGGTGTTCTTCGGATTGACGAACGAGACGACACGCCATTCTTCAACACTGAGGTGAATCCCTTTGAATTTCTCTTTGGGGTTCTCCGGGAACTTCAGCGCCATATCGAGGTTGGGGATATGCTCGCTGAGTTCCTCCACCTCACGCATCCGGCGTGCCCCTTCAATGATGACGTTCTCCAGGTCAATCGGGACCAGAATACGATCACCACCGGGCAGTGTATTGTCTTCAAAACGGAACGGACCGTTACGCCAGGACAGCAGATTATAAACCACTTCCAGCGTGAATTGCTGGATGCTGTTCACGATGTCGTTCTGTGTGACGTAATTCGCTCCAATCAAACGCATCGCCAGCGCCTTATCCGTCGTGCCTTTGGCCTTCTGACGCAGCAATTTCGCCTGCTGGTCGGTCAGCTTTCCGGCCTTGTTCAGGACGGCGATTAAATCACCATCCTGCCCACTCAACATGGCATGCACCAGTTTACCCGTGCGGAAAACCACCTGGGCTTTTTCTGCGCCCGGTGCCATCTTCTCATTGCCCATGGCATCGGTATCGCCGGTCGGAACACCTTCGAAAATCTTCAGAGTCCCGGTGCGCCCTGAGAGATTCATCAGGTTCAGCAGTTGAGTGGTGCTGAAGTCTCTAAGATTGCCTTGGAGTGGCATTTAAGCCCCCTGCGCCATTTTGATGAATGTTTGGTGATGCCACAATGATTATAGCCGCGCCGAAATTTCGAGTCAACTTGGGCAGATTCCGCTATAATGAGAGTTCAACAACCGAACCAGACGGACAGTCAGTCTATGCGACTAATCTATTTGTTAATGGTCATCTTGTGCGCCTGTGTATCGCCGAACCCCGGCATCGCATCCTTAACACAGGATATATCACAAAATGCCGTTGTGAACCTTGAGATTGATAACAATATTTTCGGGCCGGAGGATTTTCCTGCTAATGTAAACCCATTGACCGGCGAACTGGTCGACGACCCGGCCATCTTAAGACGGCGGCCCATCGTGGTCAAAATCTCCAACGCGCCGCCGCTTGTCCGCCCACAGGCCGGAATAGGCAGCGCTGATGTCGTCTTCGAGCATTATGCCGAAGGCGGTCTGACCCGCTTCTCCGCTGTATTCTACGGTCAGGCTCCCGACCGGGTGGGGTCCATTCGCAGCGCCCGCCTGGTCGATCATGAAATCATCCCGATGGTCGATGGTATGCTGGTGTTCTCCGGGGCCAGCATCGGCGTTGAGAAATACATCTACGGCAGCGCTGAGGTGGCTTCACGCATCGACGGCGCTGACACGGTGCCACCCTATGGCGACATCCCACCGTCGGAATACGCCGAACGTGCCTACAAAGGTGTGCTTTACGGACGCCCATACTATTGGCGCGACGAAGCCATTCCCGTACCACACAACATGTTCGCCGATATGCGGGCGATCTGGGCGCTGGCTGAATCCGAGGGCCATGCGGTCCAGCCAGACTTAAAGGGCATGGCGTTCCGGTTGGCACCTCCAGTCGGTGCGGTCAGTCCCGGTCGTACTGCCGACATCCGTTATCGTGCCACGCGGGTCCGCTGGGTATATGATGACGAACGGGCTGAGTATCTGCGTTTCGCCGACGGCCAGCCCCACTTCGATGCCAACACAGAGACACAAATCAGCGCCGACAATGTTATTATTGTCTATGCCGAACACACAGACACGGATATTATCGAAAGCCAGTGGCAGGACAGCATCAGTTGGAGTACCCAGATCGCGGTATGGGGTGAGAATCGGGCCACTCTGCTGCGTGATGGTCAGCACTATGACGGTTACTGGACTCGCACAGTACGCGAACATATCATCGGACTGCGGACATGGGAGGGCGACCTCCTCTATCTGAAACCGGGGCAGACCTGGTTCCAGCTTGTCCAGCCAGAAACACAACAAAACCCTGCCGAAGAGTGGATTATCATCGAGTGAAATGAATTATCGCACCCTCAGACAAGGAATTGACGCCATCAAACAGGGGTATCCCGACCAGGGCCGACGGCTGATTAAGCTGGCGCTGAAAAATGAGCCGCTTGATGGTCCTATCCGAGCAACCGCCTTTCTATGGCTGGCAGAGACCACCAGCGATACCCAGGAAAAGCTGGATTACTACAACAACGCCCTGGAAGCGGACCCGGCCAATGGGCAGGCACGCCAGCGCATCGCTGCGCTGATGGAGGCCGACCTGCCCCCGATCACACCACCGCAAGGCAACCCGCCCTACCAGAACACACCGCCACAGGGGATGCCGCCCTACCAGAACACACCGCCGCAAGGCAACCCGCCCTACCAGAACACACCACCACAGGGGACGCCACCGGGTACGGCGCAGCCCTTTAACTACGGCAATACCTCGGCACAGGCAGCGCCGGACACCAACACACAAACAGTCGGTATCTTCGACGGTCCCAACGGACCCGGCACTGGCTTTTTCATCACCCAGGACGGCATAGTCGTCACGACACGCTTTGTCATCGCCGGGGTGGAGGCCGTCACCTGTGAAATCGGGCCAGGGCGAACCCTGCGCGGCCAGATTGTCTACGCTGTACCGGAATACGATATTGCGTTTGTTTATACTGGTGTATCTCCGGTCACGCCGCTGACCGCCGCACAGACACCCAATGTCCCGGAAAACACACCGCTGATGGCGCTGGCCTACCAGCAGAACACCTTCCAGGGCATTCGCCGCCAGACGCGCAGTGTTATCCCGGCAGGCTGGTTCCCGACGACCTTCGATAATCCACCCGATGCTGGTGGCAATCCCATCCTGGATCGCAGCGGGGTGGTGGTGGGCATGTTGACCCGCAACACCAACCGGACCTCGCCCTATCTGTTTGGCGTCCTGATGCAGACAATCTACCAGTATTACGAGCGCTACCGTCTGTCCAATACCGGGGGAAGTACCTACTGCCCTGGCTGCGGTCAGTTGAGCAGAGCCGCTGCCAGCGGTGCATATTACTGCGAGACCTGCGGCATGACGCTGCCCCAGGCAGCCAATATCCGCCGCCAGAATGCCCCTCAGTTCGGGCCATTGTATGGCGAAAACGCGCCGCGAGCCTGCCCCTACTGCAACTCACGGGCGGGATTTTATGATAACCGTTGTATACGCTGTGGGAGATAAAGTATGTTGTTCTCGGGCCGCCAATCACGCGATAGAATGCGCACCCTTCAGCACTTCGCTGAGACCGTCGAAAGCATCCTGACTAATCTGGGGATCAATCCGGATGACGCCCGCCTGGGTATCGAAGAGGGCTATGGCTGGACCTTTCGCCGGGGATCGGCTGTCATCGAGATTTACATCTCGGAGCAGAACGGACGCGGTTATATGCAGGTCCTGGCACCAATTCTGCATATGCCCGGCAGCGGTCTATTGCCGTTCTACCGGCGACTGCTCGAACTCAATTTGCAGTTGACCAACGCCGCGCTCGGTGTGTTCTACGATGTCGTTTACGTCTTCAACGAACGTCCACTCCAGGGACTTGACGTGGACGAAGCCAACACCATCATCACGATGGTAGCCGGTTATGCCGACGACCTGGACAACCAACTTCTGGAAGAGTTCGGTGGCCGGTTGTATTCACAAGTTTAGCGCTATTCGTCTTCAGGGTCCTTGCCCGTCAGGGGATCAAACTCGTCCCGGATTTCCTCGTAGCTGATCGGACGGGTAGCGGGATCGACCTTACCACCGGGCTTCTGTGGCTCCGTTTCATCTTTCAGCGGCGGCAGTTCGCGAGTGGAGAGGTCGGGTATTGGCTGTGGCTCGGTTTCGCCCTCATCTCTGACTGCACCTTGATTCATATCTCGTTCGGTGGCGGCATTGGCGATGTCACGCCGTCCCGCACCACCCTGATCGAAATCGATCTCGGTACTCAGCGACTCCGGGTTGATGATATGTTCAATCCCGCCTATTGGTGCCGGAACGCGCACTGTTGGCGCAGTTTCAGACGACTCACCTGGCCGGGCTGCGGCTATCCGTGCATTTACCCGGCGCACAATATCGCCGATGTCGCGAGCAATCACCGGTAGGAACCCACCAACCGCAATCAGCAGCGCAAACGGTATCGCGACCGAGTACAGTTGATCGGGAACGGCAAGTGTCTGGAAGTCGTAATCATACCACAGCAGCGCCTCAAACCGTTCCCGGAAACGAAAGATACCAAAAGGATGGTAAGGCGACTCCTGCCAGAACACATCCAACGACACATCCGCCAGATCGGTCATGGGCCAGAAATCCTGCTTGAGTGCGCCGGTGTAGAACGTGACAAAAACCGGAAAATACGTCATGGCGGCGGTCAGCGGCACGGCGATGAAACTGTGCAGTTTGAACTGCGCCGCCAGAACAAAACCCATCGCCATCCAGAATCCACCGTAAATACACAGTTCCGAACTCGGCTGCTGCGTCAGGAAGAACCACTGCCATGCCCACCACGCCGCCGATCCAGCCAGTGTGCCGAAGAACAACGCAAAGACCAACCGCACATACCAGGGCCAGAATCCGCGCAACCGGCTGGAGAACTCTCCGGCCAGGATCGACACTGATCCGGCGATGACCCCGAAGACCAGGCCCATCGCAATCGTATTGGCCCAACGCTGCTGCAAAAAAACCGACTGCGTGCGGAACACCGAGAAGACATGGAAGCCCATGCCAAACCAGGCTCCCAGAACCGCCAGCAAATAACGCAAAATCAGGTTGAAGGGCTGCTCCGTCATCCGGCGCAGTGTGTTGGCCGACCACGCATAGAAACGTCCCTGGGGATTGACTGGCGAGGGCAGCGTCGGCGCTTCGTCACGGACCAG
>CAYQJO010000085.1:12593-16255 GCA_964417785.1 uncultured Anaerolineaceae bacterium
CGCAGTGCCCGGATACGCCCCGACCGCTGCTGTTCCACCAGATGTGATACCGCCGTGATCGACCGGATACGCCCGATGATGCGGGCAGCGAACTCAGCCACACGCGGCATACCGTAATCCATAGCGATGTCGGCGACCAGCAGATCGATCTCATGGGTGAACACGATGTCGTGCCAGTCGTCGTCGCGATGGTCTTCTGTCTGCACCTTCAAGCGCGTCTTCTCGCTCAAGATACGCGAACGGATGCTGCCACCGATGCGGCGATGCAACTTGGCACGAGTTCCAAGCACCTGCAAAGCGGCCAACCGGGCCTGCTCATTCGTCTCGATCTGAAGCGCCTGCGCCACCAGACGCGGAATCTGAGGTGTATCAGCATCCGGCACGGTTTCCAGACGATAGAGCGCCCGCACCCGTGCCGGTGCGTTGCCGCTGCGTAACGCATGCAGACACACCCAGCGGCGGTCGTCGTCATCAAGCTGCTCCCACCAGAACACAACCTCCTGGTCGTATTCCAACGCACCGCGCAGCAGCATTTGCCTGCCGCTCCGGTCCAGGTCCAGCCCGTGCGCCTCGGCGTTCATATAGTACCCGTTCATGAGCATAAAATGCGTCACGCCCAACAGGAATCGCCCGTTACCATCCGCCCAACTGTGGCGAGCGCGGCTGTAAATATCCACAGCTTCCAGCAGTGCCGATACATCATCACTGATCGGGAGCGCGACATCTGGCTCCGGATGTGGTTTCTTTTCCGCACGCAGATTCGAAAAATCCAGCGAAATCGCTGTCGAGTCGGCGATAATCTCGCGCATGTCCTCAATGACGTGCATCAACTTCAACGGTCGCTGGTCGGGATCAAGCGCGGTGCCGCGCCGCAAAATATCGCCAAAATAGGACGGCACAGACGGGTTCAGCATATTGGGATCGGGCAAATCCTCATTGAATTGCATCTGTTTGATTGCCAGCGGGGTCGCACCCTCAAAAGGAAGCTGGCCGGTCAACATGTGATACATCACAATACAAAAACTGTAGATGTCAGCCCGGTGATCCAGCACTTCGGAGGTCAACTGCTCCGGTGCCATATACAACAGCGTCCCTGACCCCGGATTGACCGCTTTGCCTTCGACCATGACAGTTGCCAGACCAAAGTCCGCCAGATACGGTACCTGATAGCTATCCATCAGCACATTGGGGGGCTTCAAGTCCAGGTGGATCACCTTGCTTGAGTGAGCATAATCGAGCGCCTCAGCGACGGAACTGCCCAACCGCAGCACTTCGCTGACTGGCAGTGGACCGCGCCGCAGCATATCCTCCAGCGAGCCACCAGCCACATAGCGCATGACAATATAGAGTTGGCCCTCGAATTCACCGAAGTCGTAGATGGGCAAAATGTGCGGATGCTCCATCCGCGCAATGAACTGGGCCTCCTGCTTGAACATGCCGACCGGGTCTTCATCCGTTGTGAGGCTCTGGGCAATCGTCTTGATAGCGACCATCCGGTTCAGCCGTTGGTCGCGTGCCGACCACACATCTGCCATACCCCCACGCCCGATATGTTCAACTATTTTGTACTGGTTAATCTCGACGCCAACATCCATAGCCTGAAACCTCACTCAACGCTGCGCGGCATAGTAACCATATACGAAGCGCAGGAACTCCAACACGCTCCGGGGACGTTGTTTGCCGCTGTCAATCTTCTTCGCCAAACCGGACCCCGTTTGCAACGCACGCGCATCGCCGTCCTTTTCGATTACCATAACCAGTTCGGCAAGCTGCTGCACACTGAGCGCCAGGTCCATCAAAAACTCCACGCGACTGTCAGCCGGCAGCGTCGCTCGCAGACCGTCCAACTCAGCCACCACCTCTTCGATCTTGAGCCGCAGCGGTCGCTTCGGCGGGAACGCCTGGACCAGTCCGCGCAGTACATCGCTGGCGGCACCGAACTCATCAACGATATTCTGCACGGTGCGCCCTTCCAGCGGATAGCTGATGGTGCCGTATTTCACCGCCGAGCGACGCACCCGCCCGAAATATCCGCTGACTGTGTAAAGAATATCCAATCCGCTGCGCGGCGGTGTCTCTCGTTTGAGCAGTGCTTCCAGATAGCGGTCTTCGTCGCGTGGGCGAGCCTCACGGTACTGCTTGCCCAATGCCACAAGCGCCTTGCCTGTATCCAGAATATCTTTTGCCAGTTGCTGCCGTTCCTCTCGCGTCAGACCACCGGGCAGTGCCGTCAAAGCATTGAGAATATCGCCATTGGTGGGTGTGCGGCGGTTATTGACATAGAGAGCGGCACAATCTTGCAGCAGTTCGACCACCATCCGTACCTCAGCACCATAATTCAGCAAGTCGAGGTCGCTCATCATGCGTTTGAAGGCATAGGTTACTTCCAGCGGGCGGCGCACACCAAGATGCTTGCCGAAGTAAGCCACCACTTTATGCGCCCGCTCATCGTCATCTTGCAAGCGCACGAATCCCCGCAGCATATCCAGTCCAGCGGCCTGCGCTTCCAGGTCCCAATCGAGCGTCTGATACACATCGCGCATCATACGCACGCCACCGCTGCCAACATGCACTGCCGATACCGGCACCACATTCGCCAACCGCATCACACCGTCCGCGTTTTGCCGGCTGCCATAATACGTCACCAAATCCAGGATCACCGCCGGCGGGATCACATCCATCAAGAACTGTGAGTCCATCAACTGGGCTGTCACCTGATCGGCAATCGGATCGAGATTGAGAGCCTCGCCATGATGCGAGATGGCACAGATCGCCGTGACAATAAACGGCACCGATTTCACGCCGATCTGGTTGATAATCTGCAACGCCTCGACCACATTGTCCACCGGGATCACGTTCTCACGGAACAACTTTTCCAGCATTTTGAGGTAATCGACCTGCCGGTCGCCGCTGTACAACACCCCCGACTGATGAATCATCTGACGGGCCAGCCCTTCGTAGTCACCGACCTTCAGGCGAATTTGCAGCAAGTGATATGGTCCGGGAGGCTCCAGTTCCTGCAACGATGTCTGCTCGACCGTACTCACCACCTGTAGTAGACGATCCATATACTGTGCATCCAACGCGACCAGTGCGGTGATTGTCGGTGTTTGCAGCAGTTCAAACTGGCGAGATTCGGCAGCCAACTCAGCAAAGCGCAGCAGCACTACCGGATCGCCATAGCTCTGTACAATCTGAACAAAGGACTCGGCGGCGTCAGGATAGGACTCGCCGGTGGCGATCACCCCCCAGGCTCGCCGAATCTGGGGCGAGAGATGATCACGGAAACGAATATCGTTCATCAAGCGCTTGAACTCATCGTTGTCGAGATAGCGGGCCGCCATCAGAAACAGCGCCTCGATCAAACGCGGGTCTGCGTGATACAGCGGGCGTGTGATGCGCACAACTTCCGGGATGATATAGGCGACATCAATGCTGGCTTGTGATTGTTGCACCTCCTGCAACAAGTCCACAACCCCATCGACCTCAAGACCATCCACCAGATCGCGCAGATACGCCAGCACTGCCCGATGTGCCAGGTCCACCCAGTTCAGCCCCTTCGGCCCTTCGGGGTCGGCCAGCCAGCGCACCAGTACATCGTAGATCAGCCATGCATGGCCCTCCGCCAGCGTGTCTTGCATCAACTGCATGACCGACTCCGC
>CAYQJO010000086.1:0-16241 GCA_964417785.1 uncultured Anaerolineaceae bacterium
GGCATCACTGCCACTTTGCCTTAAACCCCCTCTCATCACTTTTTGATTTAATAGAGATGAAAAGAAGAAAGGGGGCGTTGTGAAACGCATATGGATTGTTCTACTTGTTCTACTGAGCCTTGCACCCGCGTTGGCCCAGAGCAGCGATGCGATCTGGAACGTCGATTATTACGATAATCCCTATTTGGCTGGGGATCGTGTACATAATGAGACGGTCAGCCGCCTCGCATTTAACTGGGGTGTCGGCTCACCGGCACCGAATGTGCCGGAGGACGATTTCTCGCTCCGTGCTTCGACGCGGGTTTTTCTGCCTGCGGGGACCTATCGTTTTTACCTGCTGGCCGATCACGGTGCAGCCCTGGAAGTTGATTTTCGCCCTGTCATCAGTAACATGCGTGATGGTGAAGGGCGGCCTGGTGAACTGCTGACAGTCGAACTCATTCTGGAGGCAGGCACACACCATTTCCAGGTCGATCATCGCGGCCTGGGGCATGAATCGTATCTCTATTTCACCTGGGCCGATCTGGCGACCAACCCGACCGGGCCGAACTTCCCCGACCCGATTGGTATTCCTACCGAGGGCGGACCCTGGATTGTCCAGTACTTTGACAACACCGAATGGCGCGGTGATCCGGCCCAGACGCAGGAGGTGAACGCTATCGGACTGGATTGGGGCTTTGATCCGCCGGTACCCGGTGTGAACCGCGATGATTTCACCGTGCGGGCTGTGGCCGATGTGTTTTTCCCGGCAGGCGACTATCGCTTCTGGGTGTTGGCAGACGATGCAGTCCGGTTGGCGATTGATTTTGACCCGATTATCGACACGCTCGATGACCCACAACCAGATGAGGTTATCTCTGAAGATGTGACGTTGGAACAGGGCTTCCATCGCATTTCGATCCATCTGCGTGAGTACAGCCTGAACGCTTTCCTCTATCTGGATTACCGTGATCTGGCGACCAACCCGACCGGGCCGAGTTTCCCCAACACGGGGACGCAGCCATCGTCAGGTGGACCCTGGACAGCGGAGTATTTCAACAACACCAATCTCTCCGGCTCGCCCATTGTGATCCAGAGTGAACCCGCACCGTCGCATAACTGGGGTGTGTCGGCACCGTTCCCCAACATGCCCGCGGACAACTTTTCCGCTCGTTGGAGTACCACCCAGTATTTCGATGGCGGCGACTATGAATTCCGCGTGCTGGCTGATGACGGTGTGCGCGTTTATCTCGACGGCGTGCTGCAAATTCTGCAATGGGGCAACTACACCGGGCAGACCAATATCGCCCGTGTGCGTCCGTTTATTGGCAACCACACGATTGTGGTGGAATACCTTGAGGCCGCCGGCGTGGCACAGATCGACTACAATCTGGTTCAGGTCAACCGGGTGGTAACGCCGACACCCTTCATCCAGCCAACGCCTTTCTTCCCGACCCAACCGCCAGTGCAGCCAGCTGTGGCACCGACCGGTGCGACCGCCACTGTGCTGGCTGGACGGCTCAATGTGCGCGATGCACCAAATCCCTTCACCGGTGAGGTCCTGGTTCGCATCAACCGCGATGAGACCTATCCTATCCTGGGGCGCAACAGCAGCGCGACCTGGTGGTTGGTCGATGTCTTTGGCATTCAAGGTTGGGTGAGTGCGCCGTTTGTGCGGGTGCAGAACACCAGCCGGGTGCCGGTTGTCACCGATACAACGGCCCAGACACCTTCGACTGGCTACACGCTGACGACCACCGCGCAGTTGAATGTCCGCAGCGGCCCGAGTACCCAGTTCACTCAGATCGAGCGTATTCCGCAGGGGGGCCGTGTGCCGATCCTGGGGCGCAACACCGATGCGACATGGTATAAGATACGATATAACACTGTCGAAGGCTGGGTGAGTGGGGCCTGGGTGCGTTTGCAGTTCGGTGCCAATCTCAACCGCATCCCGGTGTTGTCGAATTAGATGGAATATGTATGGGCGTGGCAGTGTCCACGCCCGCATCGATGGGGGGGGATATGAGACGATGGTTGCTTCTTGCACTGCTGGTTGTGTTAATGGTGCCGCTGGCGGCCCAGGACGATGATCCTATCGCCGTCATCGCCGAAGCACAGGAGCGCACCTGGACGCAATCCAGCTACCGCTTGCAGGGTGAGAACACCCTGACACAAACAGTCAGGGCTGGAGAAACAGAGAGCCAATCGACATTGGCACAGCAGGTCACACAGACGGTGGACGGTGTGTTCGCGTTTGCCGACACCGATGTTGTGGCGTCATCGCTGCTGTGGTATCAGGACCTGGCCTTAACGCTGCCCGAAGGCGTGACTCTAGGCGGTGATTTTAACCTGGAACTGGTCTTGCTGGACGAGATGCTCTATGTACAGGTACCGGAGGCCACTGGTGATTTCGCCAGTCTGACAACCGATGGCTGGATCGCCACCGATGACCAGAGCGGCATCCTGCCCGGACTCAACGTCGCTGGTGGCGCGGATGTGCTGGCCGCGCTCTTCAGTATAGCGTTGGTGCTGCCGGTGACGCCGGAGACGGTGCAATCTATCGAACAGCCCGAACCGGATACTTACATCGTCGTGATTGATGTCGCCGCGCTGGCTGAATCCGACGATCTGGGGCCGGTTCAGACTGTGCTGGCGTCCATGTCGTTCGGCGGTGACATAACCAGTCTGTTCGATGCACTGCGTGACGACATGCGGGTGACGATCACCTATTATCTGAGTAACGGCCTGATCGAGCGGACAGAGACCGAGGTCCAGGTTGTTACCACGTTAGCGGGCGACATCGAACTGGACCTTGATCTGCGACTGGTTTCCACAGCGCAATACAGCGAATTCGGTGCGCCGGTCGAAATTACACCGCCGTACATAGAATTGGACGTTCCTGGGTGATAACGACGGTATGTTCCATCTGGGCGACCAGACTGCCATCGGCGGTTTTCAGCGTCCAGCCGTCGGGCATGGTGAAAATGCGGCGAGCGCCGGTCGTCAGGAAGGGTTCGAGTGTGACCACCATGCCTTCCTTCAGTTTGTCCCGGTTACGCCGGTTGTAGTAATTGGGGACCGACGGTGCTTCGTGGATATGCCGACCGACGCCATGTCCGCCGAGTTCTTCCAGGATATTGTAACCTTGCTTGCGGGCGAAGCGTTCTACCGCCCGACCGATCTGGTTGACGGCGACCCCTGCCCGTGCGCTTTCGATGGCGATTTCCAGCGCTTGCTCGGTGGTGTCCAGCAGACGTTGAATTTCAGGTGAGACCGGTGGCACGGCAAAGCTGCGGCCCGTATCGCCCCAGTAGCCGTTTTTCACTGCGGAGACATCAATATTCACCAGATCGCCCGGATGAATGACACGGTCGCCGGGGATGCCATGCGCTGCTTCGTCGTTGATGCTGATGCAAGTATGGGCCGGGTAGTCATAAGCTTTGATCGGTGCTGATTCCGCGTTGTGCTGCTGCAAAAACGTGGCCCCGATGCTGTCCAGCTCGCCGGTCGTGACTCCGGCTTCCAGATGATCGGCCATGTGTTTGACGGCCATACCACATATCCGTCCGATTTCAAGCAGGCCGAGCAAGTCTTTGTCATTTTCTACGGTCATGAGTTTACCCTGTGTAACTGCCGTCTTCTATAGTACACCAGAACGCACGCTTGAGAATAGGCTAATGTGATTAGCTCAATATGTCTTGCCGGATAGGTCCCTATCGAGAATAATGATGGAGCGTTGTATGCGAGATACTGTGATTATCGGCGCTGGCTTGTCCGGTCTGGCCGCCGCCGTTGAACTGGAAAAACGGGCCATGCCCTATACACTGATCGAGGTGAAACGCCAACCGGGCGGTGGCATCGACAGTGTGCGCCAGGGCGATTATATCTTCGACAGTGGGCCGATGGTGCATGCGCTGGCCGATGTTGACTGGTTCCACACCTACATGCTGGAACTGGGCCTGGATAACGAACTCGTCTCTTTGCCCGACGGACGGATCGCGTTCAAGCATGGGACGCGCACCCTGGTCGATGCGATGATCCAGCAGATCAACGCCCCGGTCATGCGCCGGATGGCCGTCAGCACATTGGGCCGATCGGACGATGGCCGCTTTTCGATCTGTATGGAAAACGGCATGGTATTGGATGCCGGCGCACTGATCGTGGCGGCTCCGGCCCGCTATGCCGAGCGCATGCTGTATACGCTGGTACCGGAAGCGGCTTACCGTCTTCTGGATTATCGCTACGATCACATCGCACGGGTGTCGTTCGGTTATGAACATGTGCATGGACTCGACATGCCCGACGATTACCCCGTGACCTACATTGACCGTCTGGTTTGCCCCAATCGCGCTCCGGCGGATGCAGTTATCCTCCAGGTCGGATTGCGCTTTGATCCGGCGCACGGTCTGCCGCAGGACCCGGTCGGTGAGATTGCGGCCTTGATGGGCTGGCCCGATAACCCCGCTGCTGACCATATCGCCATCTGGCCGGAGTCGGACCCGATCATGTTTCTGGACGATGACTTCGCCGGGACGTTGCAAACCGTTCAGGCGATGCTGCCAGACGGTGTGGCCCTGATCGGCAGCGACTACTTCGCGCACCAACCGCGTCTGGATGAGCGTATCCGGGCCGGTATCACCGCTGCTGCCCAAATCTGACGCTTTCCCGACGTAACCTTGTAAGCCGATATGTCCGGGTCTACCATATCGGCTTACATGCTTTGGAGTTGATGTATGTCTTTTGAAGAACCACCGATCAACCCGGAAGAGGATACTCGACCGACCGGGACCTTTCCCCAGGTCAGCGTTGATGAAACACCGTCAATCTACCCCCAGGCGACGACACAGCCAGCATGGCGTGGCCTGTTGGGGTTGGTATTCTTGCTGGTGGCGCTGGGATTCACGGCTGCCAGCGTTTTCGTCCTGTTGACGGGTGGCGACTCCGATGAAGCGGAGCCAGCCACCCCGGTTGCTGGTGCGCCGGCCGCCAGCCCAACATCGCCACCCACTGATATTCCTGTCACACAACCGCCGAGCATCGCACCTGGCGGGGATGTGATCGACGTGCTGCCAACGTTGGACCCGGAGACGGCCAACGCCCTGCTGGCGCGACCGCTGGAAATATTGATGGCACCCGAAGTCGGGCAGGTAGAGCGCGGTGTACTCGAACCGTTTACCATTATCCCGGATCGCCCACGCAATGAGATTATCACCTATACGGCGGTGAAGGGGGATTCCATTGAGGCGATTGCTGACCGCTTCGGCCTGGAACCGGAGTCCATCGCGTGGTCCAATCCGCGTTATATGATCCAGGCACTGCAACCCGGATATGAACTGGTCATCCCGCCGGTGGACGGTGTATACATCAAGGCGGTCGGCAGCACACGCACGGTGGCTGATTATGCCAATCAGTACGAAGTTGAAGACCCCTATGTCGTGCTGGATTCAGAGTTCAACGATCTACTTGGTCTGGGACCGGACTCGGTACCATCGAGTGGCACACCGCTGTTTATTCCCGGTGGTGAGGCGGAGGAGGTCGTCTGGGTGGCCGAGATCGAAGTCACGGAAGGCGGTGGCAGCAGTGGTGCTGGCAGCGGTCCGGGGCGAGTGGTGTTCCAGAACGGCCAGCCAGGATCGTGTGCGCCGCAGGATATTGTCGGGGGGACCAACTGGGTCAACCCGCTGGCACCAGGAACCTACACCATCACACGCGGTTATTCCAGCTACCACACCGGCATTGATCTGGCCGGATCGCCGGGAACGCAGGTGCGGGCTGCCAACGGCGGGCGCGTCATCTTCGCTGGTTGGAACAGCTTTGGTTACGGTTATGCCATCGCGATCATTCATGGCCCGAACATGACGGTCTATGGTCACTTGCAGGAGGGCGGTGTGTTTGTCTCCTGCGGCCAGGATGTGGTCGCCGGTCAGGTGATCGGCGCGATGGGCAGCACGGGTCAATCGACGGGGCCGCATCTCCACTTCGAGATTCGCAGCCGTGCAGGTAACACGTATGCGCCGTATAACCCGGCGGCCACTATCGGGTTCTAGGTCTTAACGTAGTTTGACGTCGTTTGTGACGTACCCTAGAATCGGAAAACAGTCCAATTTCTGGGGGATATTTATGGCGACCAACGTCAAAGATTATTACAAGGTTCTGGGCGTGACACGGGATGCGAGCTTCGATGAGATTAAGATCGCATTCCGCCAGCAGGCTATGCGCTACTCCGATGGCAACGATCCCAACGCCAGAGCGCTCAAAGAGGCATTTGACATCCTGACCGATCCCAAAAAGCGCAAGCAGTATGACCGCTATCTGGATAAAGAGACCGCCAGAGCAATCAAAGAAAATCCGCTGCAAGCCTGGGAGTATCTGACACTCCAATCCAGCAAGAACTACGGTGTGATCAAATACTATATCAACGGTCGCCAGGAACCGAAGCTCAAGAACGCGCTTTTTGCCAACGTCATCAACATGTTCGGTGCCGAGGGTTGGGAGCTGGTCGGTATTGCATCGGATGCCGGCCAGCAGACCTTTGTATTCAAGCGCCCGACCGACGAACCACCGGCGCAGCAGGAGAAGATTGCGCCCGCCTGATTCCACGCTGCTGGTGTTAAGAATCGGCGTCACATTGACGACAGCCACAATCGCCCGCATACTGGGATTAGTGTAGGTAAATGGATAAAGTCGATGGCAGTATCAACAACAGCATTCTCGCTGGATGATTATGTCACATTGTACGAGCAGGAAGGCCCGTTCGAGATTATCAATGGCGAAAGGATTCCGCTGATGCCGCCGGTCGCTATCCATGTCCTCGTGATCCGGTCGCTGTTCCGCGTGCTGGACCCATTTTGCCAGCAGAACAACCTGGGGCAGGTCTTCACCGAGATGCCCTTTGTTCTTGTGTTTGACCAGAACTGGGTGCGTGGATCACGGGTGCCGGATTTGTTGTTTGTCGGCAAAGAGCGCTGGCAATCATACATCGAAGCGGTGGAGGATTGGTACGATAAGCCACTGGTGCTGGTGCCTGATCTGGTGGTTGAGGTGGTCTCGGCCAACGATCTCTACACCGATGTCCAGGCCAAAGTAGAACGTTACATCGCGGATGGAGTGAAGCTGGTCTGGGTTATTGATCCCAAACGGCGGCAGATTACCGCGTTTGAAGACGGGCGCTACTCTACCATGACCGACACGCTTGACGGTGGGGATGTGTGTCCCGGTTTCAGTGTCGCGCTTGCTGATCTACTCCCGTAGTCGAACGACCGGGATGTTGGTGATGTCATGGGTACGATCCAGCGGCAGCGCCAGCACCCGTGAGTCGTTGCGGTAATCGAGTGCCAGTGTGGTGAAGGTGATGACCGGTCCCCATCCGTGCATCTGCGGCAGTGGATAGGCGGCCAGCGCCAGCACCGTCGCCTCCACCGCCCACCACGACCGGTTGTCGTTGAATGGGTGGGCGAGAATCAGCGGCATGTCGTTCTTTAATCGGGGGAACGACTGGCGCACCTGCATATAAAACCAGTCGGTCCGTTCGCGGACCGAACGAGGATACCCGTCACGGCGGGATTGCAGATGATGACTGTAAACCATCGGTGACATGACATCCACCTCGGCCCGGCGGATTCCGCGCCGTCCGTTTTCGTCCTTCAAATCGGTGACGGTCATCTCTGAGACCGCTACCGTGCCGTTATCCAGCGGAAAGCCCTTGATCGAGCGTGACCCGGTATAATCGGCCCAACCCTGGCCGCGTGGCATGGCGTTGCGCCAGACTGACTTCAGCACTGTGTCATCAAAGCCCTGCGTGGACGAGGTGAAGTTATACCCGCGCTGGTGGCCTTCCAGGACGTACTCGATCACCAACCGGCTCACGCCACATCCTTGCGGTTTCTCGGTTTGGGGCGCAGGGTGTTGAAGAAGGCTTTCATCACCGGCCTGATGCCTTTGCCGGTCATCAGACTGCCCTGGGTGATGGCGTATTGGTAGCCCACACGCTCCGCCTGCGCCCGCAGTCGTTTTTGTTCATTGCGATAATTCAGCATGATGTCGTCCAGGGTCATCTCCGTCCCCCAGAGATCGGACTTGTTCACGACGATGAAGAACGCCTTGAGCTTTTTGGTCGTCGCCGGTTCGTCATCGAGCATTTGCATGACGAAGTTAAGCGCGTCTTTCTGCATATGGACATCGGTATGGTCCAACATGAAGATGATGCCGCGTGGCTGTGCCTCGCGGAACAGATCAACCCAATCGGTCTCCCACATGGCATATTCGCCGCCGACATCGCGCATGGGCTTCAGGCGCATGTGGGTGTCGCCAACGCGGGACGTGAAATCACCGATGTCGTCGCCGCCGGCAGCGGTCGGTTCTGGCTCGAAGCCTTCAATGTCATCCATATTCTTCTTCAGCCATTCGATCAGCGTGGTCTTGCCCACCTGACGTGCGCCCAGCACGATGAACGGCAGGCCGCCGATCCGCACGTAGAAGAAGTCCTCAATCAGGCTTGCGCCCTCAGTAACGGTGCGCTGGACACCGGTAATTGATCCAACAATCACAGTGATAACGGTGTCGAACAGGTTGCTCATGTGTTATTCCTCAAAACACCCCGGACATTTAATCCATTATACGGAAAAAATTCATATGAGTTGCATAACCGTAGGCCAGGCTGTAACGGTATTGCCTGTATAATGTTGTATAATTGTTGTTGTCGGACGTGTCTATGGCTTTTGCAAAAATCTGGAAAACGCTGTTGGTGGTTGCCTTGCTGCTGGTACTGGGTGCCGTATACGCACAGGACTCAGGCCAGACACGATTGACCCGTGTTGTGGTCAAACTGAACACCGATTTCATCCCGGAAGGCCAAATGGCGACAGTGATGTCACGCTTGCGACAGCGCGGTGACATCGTAAACGTGCGCAACAGTGTTTTGCGTGGGTTGCGTCAGGCCAACGCCCGGATTGACGAAATCACCCAGTTTCGCAATATCCCCTATATGACCGTTTCTGTCGATGCTGCGGGTTTAGCGCAGCTTCAAGCCGATCCCGCCGTCGAGTCTGTGGGTGAAGCACGCTATTACCGTTCGTTCACCGCCAGCGCTAACAATGTCGTCAATGCGCCGGAGACCTGGTCGGTTGGCTATGATGGCAGCGGCCAGTTGGTGGCGATTCTCGATACTGGCGTGGACCGCAACCATCCGGCGTTGTCGGGTAAAGTCGTCGCCGAAGCCTGTTTCAGCAACGAAGGCTTCCAGAACGATGGGATCGGCGAAAGCCTGTGTCCCAATAACCAACCGGAACAAACGGGTACCGGGTCGGCTGCACCCTGCGACGATGCTGATTGCGATCATGGCACGCATGTTGCCGGTATCGCCGCCGGCAACGATGTCAGTTTCAAAGGTGTTGCACCGGGAGCGGGAGTTATTGGCGTGACAGTCGCCACACGTTATCTTATAGATGAGTATTGTGGTTACAGTTCTCCCTGTATCCTGTATGCTTTTTCAGATGTCGTCAAGGGACTGGAACACATTTACGACCTGCATGTATATCAGGGCTATACCAACATCGCCTCGGTCAATTTGAGTCTCGGTGCAGGGCTTTACGATGCGGAGTGCAGCCCGCCGTTTACCGATCCTACACTGGAAGCTATCTACGATGCGGTCGCCAACCTGCGCAGTGTCGGGATCGTCGTCGTGGCGGCATCCGGTAATGAGTCCTATAAGGCCGCAACTTCTGAACCGGCCTGCCTGTCCAATGTGATTAGCGTGGGTGCGGTCGAAGATGACGACGATGTCCCCTACTGGTCCAATAACGCCAGCTTTGTCGATTTATTGGCTCCCGGCGTGAGCATCATTTCCAGCATCCCCGGCAGCGATTATGCCAGCTACCAGGGGACATCTATGGCAACGCCTTACGTCGCCGGTGCCTGGGCCATTATGCGCCAGATCAATCCCTCTGCCTCGGTGGATACTGTGCTGAACCAGTTGACATCTAATGGCGAGCCGGTCATGGACAGCGGCAATCTGGCCGCGTGTGTGAGTGATCCGTCCAGGATTGCGTGCCATACCTGGAGTACGCTTGGTCCGAGCTACAATTACACCCACCCACGCCTGGATGTGTTTGCCGCTGCCGGTGTGATTGAAGCCACCGGTACATTGGCCTTTACGCTCGGTAGTGGTCCGACCCGCGCCGAAGATGACGCCGCATTTGCCGTCCAGACCCAACTGGTCGTGGAAAACGGTCCACCCAATTTGCCACAGACCATCACTGTGCCGCTGAGTTACAGCGGCAGCGCCACTCGCGGGTCGGATTACACCGCGCCCACATCGGTGACATTCAGCCGTGTGGGTGGTTTCGGTGCCGGGATTTACACCACCAATATCACGCTTACGCCGCTGACCGATGGTCTGGATGAGAGCAACGAACAGGTCGTCATTACATTGGTCGATCCGAATGTCAGTGGCGTAATGCTCGGCGGTACCACGCAGCACAGTTTCACCATTACCGACATCAATGTGCAGGCAACCGGTGTGTTCACCACTGAGCCGCGTGAGCCAATGGTGCTGGCCGATACCGAAGGCGTCTACAGCATCCCGATCACACTGGCCGTGACAGACGGACCACCCGGCATCCCTGGACCGGTATCGGTCGGTGTAAGCTATTCCGGCACGGCGGTCGCCGGGACCGATTATGTCGGTGAGTCGTCGGTGGTCTTCGGCGGTGGGGCCAGCCTGATGGAAGGCACGTATGTTGAAGAACTGGATGTGGCACTGGTGCCGCAGGTGACACTTCGGGGCCGCCGCACGCTGACAATCACGCTGGTGGACCAGAGCATCCCCTTCACTACGTTCCAGAACCAGCAAATGGTCTATGAGATCGAACTGCTGGACGGGGTGGCATCGGACATCACGGAATCCGAGATGTTTGCGGCAATGGAAGCCGACATTGCTGCGAATCCCGGCAGTATCGAGACGGCAGTCGCGGAATTCTGGCCGACGGGGGTTGAGATGTCGGTTCAGGTTGTTGAAGCGGGTAACGGAACAGTTTTCATCGAGATCGACAACCGCGATGGCCTCATGGTTATCACGCTGGCAGACATCCAGTTTGACTCGGGGTTAAGCAGTGCGGCCTTCACGTCCGCTGTCCGGCAGGAACTTGGTCCGTTGTTTACGCGGTCATTGGATCGCATTCTGGCGCAGCGGGGATTGGGCAGCCTGGACGGGCATGCCATTCACCTGACCAACGATGTGCTGACAATCAATCTTCTGCAGGAGTGAGACCGGCGGCCCGCATCGATTCGCGCAGACTACCCCGGAGCGCGGGTGGTGCCTTTACGATGGCTGTCTTACACAACGCCTGGGCGCGGTCGTGATGGCCGCGTCGGGCGGCGATGATCCCCAGGTTAAAGTCAATGACCGGATCGCCCGGTACCAGTCCGGCGGCGCTCTGATAGTCGCTTTCGGCGCTGTCCAGTTGATTGAGATGCAGATAGACCCCGGCCCGTGCCAGCAGCAGACGGGCGTGGATGCTCTCAAAATGGTCCCGTCCGGCGACCGCATCAACAGCGTCGGTGTAGCAGTGGATAGCATCATTGAGGTCGTTCACCTGCACCGCCAGATCACCCGCCCACTGCCGCCAGCGCCAGCCTGACCGGTCCGCAATCAGCGTCCGTGCCTGCTCTGGATGCAAGGTGCGCACATAGCGCTCAAGCAGGCGTTCGTCGTCCGGGTAGCGCGAACACCCCTCCGCCAGAACCATCACCGCCGGACGGTTTAGCGCTTCAAGCAAATTGGCATACAGCATGATGTCGTCCGGTCCCATCACGGCCAGCCGGTCGAGGTCATCCAGTGCGGCCTGCGGCGCGTTCAGCCGGGCCAGGATTTCGGCGTGAAGGCGGCGGGCATCGTCGTCGGCGGGCTGCGTCTGGATATGGGCGTCCAGTGTCGCTCTGGCGTCGTCCAACTCGCCGGCCTGGATGAAGGCGCGGGCCAGATCGAGAGTCGTGTGGTCTTGGGACATGAGCATTTCCAGGATGGTACTTGAACCGTAACCATTGTAGCCTGAATCGAAAACAGTGATATGGACGAATTGATTTGAACAGAGATAACGCCTGGATGGCGCTCAAATGGGTGCTTACCCTGATCCTCGGTGGTGGTGTTCTGTGGTCGGTCCACGTTCTGACGGATAGCACAGCGGGTTGGCTGCTGGTGCTGGTGTCGCTGGCGGTCACGGTCCGGCCCTGGGGATGGATTCGTGTGATTCTGCCGCTGGTCCTGGTGGTGCTGGCGTTGCTGCTCTTGCCCGGATTAACCGCTGGATTTGTGATTGTGTTGAACATCCTCCTGCTCGCAGTTGACGCGGTGCTGCGGAAACGCGATTGGTCGGGATTCGCCAATGTCGGTATCACGCTGGTGACGCTGGCGCTGCTGTTGCTGGTGATCGAAATCGCAGCACCCGGCGTGACCGAATCCATCGCCGAGGCGCAGCGCCAATCAGCTATCGAACAGGCCCGCGAAGAAGCTGCGCCGCCGCTGGCCGCCGAAGCCGTAACCGGCGAGACAGTCCAGCCGGTTTCTGCCAGCCCACCACAGGCTGAGTTCATCGAGCGTGGACCGGGGCCGGCCTGGGGCGAGCTAACCGGGTGGGGGACTAACACCGACACGGTGATGCGGTACTGGATGGACGGTGTTTACGATGTTGAACTGACCTATAACAGCCTGGGCTTTCGAGGACCGGAAATCGCGTATGAGAAGCCCGACGATGTGTACCGGATCATGCTGGTCGGGGATTCGTTCATCGAGGCCCGTGAGGTCGCCTATGCCGATACAGTCTACGCGCAGCTTGGTGATTTGTTGGCCGAGACCGCCGATGGTAAGCGGATTGAGGTGTTCGGTGTCGGTGCCGTCGGTTGGGGGACGTTGCAGGCGTATCTATATTATCATCACGAGGGTTACCGCTTCGATCCTGATCTGGTGGTGCATTTTTTCGTCATCAACGATGTGGCGGATAATTACCCGGCGCAGTTTTATCCCGACCGCGAGATCGACTTTGTGGTCGATGAATCATCGGTGCAGGTGGTGCGGGAATCAACCGCTGTCGTAGTCGAGACCGAGCGCAGTGATTGGGGCCGCTGGTTGGATGCGCTGCCACAAACCAACACGACGGCGCTGCTGCGTCAGGTGTTCGATCCGCCGCGTGAGCGGGTGACACTCAGCGGGAATCTGGCGAATCTGCATCCGCAGGGCTATATCTTCGTGCGTGAACCGTCCATTGACGGGTATCCGGAAGCCTGGCGGCGCACCGCCCGTGCCTACGAAATCTGGACAGAAGAAGTCCGCGCCAGCGGGTCCGAGTTGATGGTGGTGGCGGTCGATATTTCGGTTGAGCGCATCACCGAGATTTCGACTTACTACTTCGAGGAGCAGGACGGTTGGGTGTGGGATGTGGACCTGCCATACACCCGGTTATCCGAGATTCTTGATCCGCTGAGTGTGGAACTGGTCAACACACGCGCACACTATGCCGCATATGCCGCATCGGTGGAGTTGCGCCCCTATGATGCGCTGTTCTATGTCGAGGACGGTCACTGGAATCCAAATGGACACCGCGTGACCGCCGAACTGCTGGCCGACGAACTACGCCGGATGGGGATCGTGGCGGATTAAGCCATCATCGCCGCGTTTTCGATTAACCCGTGACGCACCAGGAAGCGCTCGATGCGTTCCAGCGCGATCTGGATGTTCTCGGTGCTGGCGGTGTAGCTGGCACGGATAAAGCCGCGACCGCTCTCACCGAAGGCACTGCCGGGGATGACGGCGACACGCTCCTCCCGCAGCAGGGCCTCGCAGAAGTCTTCATCGGTCATGCCGGTGATGGTAATGCTGGGGAAGGTGTAGAACGCGCCGGTCGGCTCGAAGCAGGTCATGCCCAGGCGGTTGAACCCGTCCACGATCATGCGCCGCCGACGGTCGTAATCCTCGCGCATGTGGACGACATCATCGTCGCCGTGCAGGAGTGCTTCCAGCGCCGCCGCCTGTCCCACCGTCGGTGCGGACATAATCAGGTATTGGTGCAGCTTGCGCATCCCGTCCATGATGGCCTGCGGTGCCGTCGCATAGCCGATGCGCCAGCCGGTCATGGCGAACGACTTGCTCACGCCGCTCAGGAGGATGGTGCGCTCGTACATGCCCGGCAGTGAGGCGAAGTTGATATGCTCCACATCATAAACCAGCCGCTCGTAAATCTCGTCGGAGACGACCACCAGATCGTGTTTTTCGGCCACACGGGCGATTTCCAGCATACGTTCTCGCGAGAGCGTGGCTCCGGTGGGGTTGTTGGGATAGCTGATGAGGATGGCTTTGGTGCGCGATGAAATGGCAGCTTCCAGGTCAGCGCCGGTGACCTGGAAATTGTTTTCGGCTCGCGTCTGGACCATGACCGGGATTCCGCCAGCCATCTCGACCGACGCCGGATTGGCGACAAAACACGGTTCGACCACCAGCACCTCATCACCGGGATCGAGGATGGTCTTCATCGCCAGCCACAGCGCTTCGCTGACGCCGACCGTCACCAGGACCTGACTTTCCGGCACGTAGTGGATGCCGTAGAGCCGTTCGATATATGCGCTGATCGCCGCTCGAAGTTCCAGCGTACCTGAGTTGGAGGTATATCCGGTCTTGCCCGCGTTCAGGGAGGCGATACCCTGGTCAATGATGTGTTGCGGGGTGGTGAAATCCGGTTCACCGATGCCCAGAGTCACCACATCGTCCATGGTCGCAGCGATGTCAAAATAGCGACGGATGCCGGACGGGCGCAGGTTGTGGGTACTTCTTGAGACGAAATTGCGCATAATGATTATCCCTGCTGTTTGAATAAGAACACGATCCATTTATATCATGTTTTGTCCTGACAACCATCCGCCAGCACATTTCAAAATGCTATAATGTTCTCGTACAGTCTGTAGGAAAAAGGTCCAGACATGCGATTCCCACAACTTGAGGACTGGGTACCGACCTGTAACAGTCTGCATAGGGCGGCCCAGGTATTGGGTAGTATCTCTAAAACCCTGCTGCCGCGCCAACCGAATGCGCTGCATCTCAGCCTGGAGGTGGTCCCCCAGGGCATAGCGACCCGGAAGCTGCCGGACAGCAGCCGGATCGTGTTGAATTTTGTCGATAGAGCCGTTGACTATCATCATAAGGATGGGGCAATCGGTCGGGTGATGTTGAACGACACGACCCCGTATATGCTCATGGTGGGGCTGGTGAGCGAGATGGCAACGGTCCCAGAACTGACCGGCCTGCTCGATTCCAGTCAGGAGAACAACCAGCCGTTATCCGTGAATCTGGATCAGGCCGCGAACTTTGCCCGCGTACTCAATGCCATTCACGATGTTTTTATGGATTTTCGCAGCACCATCTCCGAAGGTGCGATGACGCCGTTAGTGGTTTGGCCGCATCATTTCGACCTCTCGTTCCTCTGGTTTCCCGGCGGCAGTCCTGATGAGGAATCGCAGCCCCATATGAATTTTGGCTTCGCGCCGCTGGGTGATGAACCCTATGTTTATGTCTATGGCTGGCCGATGCCAGATGACTTCAAGGATATTGCGCTGCCAGCGCGCGTCCATTGGAATATCGCCGGTTGGGTGGGCGCGGTGCTGCCTTACTCTGCTTTAGTCCAGACAGATGATCCAGAAGGGCAGATCAGCACCATGCTGCGAACACTCCATCAGGATATTGGGGGGCGTCTACGATGAACGATCTTGGTAGTGTGGTGCTGGCTTTTTGCGGAATCGGCGTGGTGTGTGGCGGTGCGGTCGGTTTGCTGCTGTTTCTGGTGGCCCGCTTCACTGGCGGATCGCTGATTATATCGGCGATAGCGACGGTAGGTAATCTGTTCTGGAAAAATGACGATGTTGACGAGGGCTATAAACTGGAAGAACGGGCTGAGCGGCGACCGGGTGTGCGTACACGCCTGCAAGACAAGCGTCAGGCGATGGACCTGGACTTTGAATCTGCTGTGGCTCGCCACCAGTCCGGTGATCCGAATGAACCGCCGCCGCCGGATACCGATCCGCCAGCGACACCTTCTCTGAGAGACAGCCCAGAACCGCCGCCGTTGGGCAACCGCACGCCGCGCCGGGATCGCCGCCGCCAGGAGTTCCACGAGGACGAGATTTTTGGCGGCATGCTCGATGACGAAGGCGACGGCTATCCAGACTATTAACTAACGCGCATACGCTCGGAATGGGTTGTCGTGTGTCAGGTGCTTGATGGT
>CAYQJO010000087.1:0-8300 GCA_964417785.1 uncultured Anaerolineaceae bacterium
GATGGCGTCCATGTGCTGGATACGACCGATCTGGCGGAAGCTGTCATTATCGAACAGGTGTTGGAGCGCTGGCACGAGCTGGCAATTGAGCGAGGGTAAAAATCGATGGCAAGACTGAGTATTTCACTGGCGCAGATGAACATTGCCTATGGCGATCTGAAACGGAACGCCACCATGATGTCCAAATGGACCCAGGAAGCCGGACGGCGCGGATCGCATCTGGTGGTGTTTCCGGAGTTGTGGTCGTCGGGATACGCGCTGGAACAGGCGAAAGATTTATCCGATGCGCTGAACAAGGGTTTGTTTACTCAGATTTCCAGGTTGGCAACCCAGGCGGACATCAGCATTGTCGGGTCCACGCTGGAAAAGCGCGGCGAGTCATATGCAAATTCGGCCTCGTTCTTCGCACCCAACGGGCGGATGATGGGCATTTACCGTAAGATTCATCTGTTCCGCCTGATGAACGAGGACCGTTTTCTGCAAGCAGGATCGTCGCCCCTATTGATGGATTTGCCCTGGGGTAAGACCGCGCTGGCGATTTGCTACGACTTGCGTTTCCCGGAGTTGTTCCGGCGCTATGCTGTTGAAGGCGCGACGATGGTCATTATTCCGGCGGAATGGCCGTTGAAACGCATCGAACACTGGCGGTCACTGCTGATCGCCCGTGCCATCGAGAACCAGTGCTACATCGTCGCCTGCAATACCGCCGGCGAGTCCGGCGACACCGTATACGGCGGTCACTCCATGATTGTCGATCCCTGGGGAAAGGTCGTCGTGGAAGCCGGTGAACACCCGGTCCTGCTCACGGTCGATATTGAACTTGATGTGGTGGATGAAGTACGCAGCCAGATTCCGGTGTTTGATGACCGGCGACCGGAAACCTACGAGGCACTTGACCTGGGATTTTAGGGAAATGTGATCGGGGTACGATTGATAACGTACCCCGATGTGATGGTCTGTTTAACCGAAGCGACCGGAGATGTAGTCGGCTGTTTCCTGGTCAAGCGGCGAGTTGAACACCCTCTCAGTCGGTGCGAACTCAACCAGTTCACCCCAGCGGATGTCACCTTCTTCTTTCTTACGTATGTTGAAGAAAGCGGTGTAGTCTGAGACACGTTGTGCCTGCTGCATATTATGTGTCACGATGATGATCGTGTAAGTATTCTGAAGTTCGCGCATCAATTCCTCGATACGCTGCGTGGCGATGGGGTCCAGCGCTGAACACGGCTCATCCATGAGGATAACTTCCGGGTTTACTGCAATGGTGCGTGCAATACACAGACGCTGCTGCTGACCACCAGAGAGTGCCAGACCTGATTTTTTCAGGTCATTCTTGACTTCATCCCACAAAGCAGCGCTTTTGAGACTCTCCTCGACAATAGCATCGAGAGCTGACTTATCTCGCAAACCCAGAATACGCGGGCCATAAGCAACATTGTCATAAATGCTCTTGGGGAAGGGGTTCGGTTTCTGAAATACCATGCCGATACGCCGACGAACTTCAACTGCATCGACATTGGCACCGTAAAGATTACGTCCCCGATAAATGACTTCCCCTTCAACTCTGGCTGACTGAACAAGATCATTCATCCGGTTAAATACACGTAAAACGGTACTCTTACCACAACCAGAGGGGCCAATAAAGGCCGTGATCTTGTTTCGTTCAATTCCCATACTGATGTCAGCAACCGCCCGGTAATCACCATAGAACACGCTGACATCTTTGGCTTCAATCGCAAAGTGACCGTTTGTTTCAGCCATAACTCAAATTCTCCTGCTGAAGCGATTGCGAAGAACAATCGCAGTGCCATTGAGAAGTAGCATCACGATAAGCAAGACGATAATAGCGGCTCCTGCAACATTTTTGAATTCCGCTTCAGGCCGTGATGTCCATTGATAAATCTGGATGGGTACTACCGTGAACTTTGAAAAAGGACCGTTGGGATCAATGCCGATAAAAGTAGACGCACCCACGACGAGCAGTGGCGCTGTTTCACCGACAGCACGCGACATTGAAAGAATAACCCCGGTCATTACACCGGGTAGTGCCGCTGGCATAACCTGTCTCAGGACGGTTTGCCGTTTCGTAGCCCCTAAACCATAGCTGGCGTCGCGTATTGAACTTGGAACAGCACGTATCGCCTCCTGAGCGCTCACAATGATGATTGGCAGAATAAGTAAGGCCAGTGTCAAACCAGCGGATAACACCGTTCGGCCATTTGTATCTGTGAGACCAAGAAACTCCCCACTGGTAATGTAGCCTAACGCACGCACAAATACAGCAAGGCCCAACATACCGTAAATAACGGATGGGATCGCGGCAAGATTGCGAATGTTGATCTCGATTGTGCGATTAATCCAGTCGTCACTGGCGTACTCTTCGAGATAAACTGCCGCACCTACGCCTAAAATAAGCGCCGTTACAGCCGTAATGCTAATAATCCAGAAAGACCCTAACAGTGCTGTTCGTAAACCAGCAGTTGTTGCCGAACTCGACACAGAACGGGTGATAAAATCCCAGTTCGGCCATGATTTGAATTCAAGCGTATCGTTAGGATAATTTTCAGCCACCTCTGCTTCAATGGCATCACGCTCAAATATGGAGGGGATCAATTTCCACGACTTCACAACGGTAGGCTGAACAACCTGCTCAATGACGACGGTTAACATATCAGACTGGGAGAGGTTATCACTTAGAATTTGCGCCCGCTGTTCCACATCCAGATCGGGGATTGTCAGATCCGCCCAATCTTCTGCATACACCGAACCCTTGAGGACTACACTCAACGGTGATGTTGTAAATACTTCTGCGGAAACCTGACTGAGCTTATCTCGAATAACCACAGGGATACGCCCTGGCTGCCGCTCGATCATGATAGCAGTCAGTTCGGTTTCTGTGAGATCATCGAGCGGTTGATCTGATAACTCAGATGGTGGCACTCTGTTTTCAATGACAACTAATCCAAAGGATTGGTTGACAATATGGGCAAAAAGCGTAATCAGAAGTCCCAGTGCGATGACATTCGACATGAAAAAGACAATCTGACCTGTACGGCTGCGTTGATGCCGCACTGTTAACTTTTTTTGAAACTCCTGTTCTGACAACAAAGGATTGGCGGTTTGGTTGATACTCACGAGTAGACCTCCCGAAAGCGGCGCGTAATCAATGTGCTGATAAAGTTTAACAGCAGTGTCATGAAGAACAGTGTAAGACCAATGGCAAAAACACTGTTATAGTCAATCGAGCCGTAACTGATGTCGCCCGTGCTGATTCTGGCGATATGTCCTGCCATTGTCTCAGCAGCTCTGAAGTTATCCGCCGTGAAGGCGGGTCCTGCACCTGCTGCAATCAGAACAATCATTGTTTCACCAACTGCACGTGAAATTCCCAGAATGATAGCCGCCGTAATACCGGATAAAGCACCGGGGATAATGACTTTAGAAACTGTTTCCAGCTTAGTTGCCCCCATACCATAAGATGCTTCACGAAGGGAATTAGGAACGGATCGTAAGGCATCCTCACTAATCGAGCTGATAGTGGGGATAATCAGAATACCCACAACCATCCCGGCAGAGGCGACATTATAAACTTCGACAGTATCCGCTCCGAAAATACTTCGAAGCAGGGGTGTCATGAAAGTCAGAGCAAAATAACCGTACACAACAGTTGGAACACCAGCGAGAATTTCGAGAATGGGTTTAAGAATGCTGCGAACCCGAATGCTGGCATATTCACTTAAATAGATGGCTGTCGCCATGCCCAGAGGAATAGAAACAATCATAGCGATTGCTGCAACTCGTAAAGTGGACGTGAGCAACGGCAGAATACCGAAATTGCCAATTTGCGGTGCCCATTTTGTTTCAGTGAAAAATTTGAGGAAGGTCACTTCAGCAGCACGAAACATGGGGGTATTTGCAACATGGTCAACTGCCTGAGTTCCACGTTGTCCACGCGAAACCTCTAAGGTCTCATCATCAACAAAGTTGACAATTTCTACGACTTCAGACCCATCTAATTGACCAAGCCGAATTAGATCGCCTACTTCCAAAGTCGAACCTGTCGTGGTTGCAGAAAGAAGAGTGACTTCAGCAGAAATATCACTGGTCGTTCGCTTATTGACGTTTAGCCATTCCGTTGTAGAGAAGAAACGCAACGCCTCTGTTCCCAGGACGATCACAAAACCAATGGTTGTCAGGATCGATACCGTGGCGCAGAAGAACAAAAAAGCTGACATGAAACCATCGAGAGGCCGGAAATAAGGTGCCAGGACATCCTCACGTCCCTTTTTGCTGACACCCGCAATCTGGTCAGCCAGTGGGCGTTGGCTTAAGATTTGATTGTCAAGTTGTGAACCGACTTGCATAAACTGATTCTCCACAGTATATGGCATGGACAGACGAAATTCAGAGGGTAAAGAACTACCCTCTGAATATTAACCGATTATGGACAGTATTCTACAGTGAAATGCTGGTGGCTGCCAGGAAAGTCCAGGCATTCAGGCGACCAACATACTCACCAGTCGGAATGTAACCGATCTGGTCGCTGTCCGGTCCCAGTTGCGTGTTCGCATTCTGGAGATAGTAATTGATGAAAGCAGTGACCTGCGGCTTGGACTGCATGATGGTCGGTGCGCTGTAGATGAACAGCGGACGGCTCAGCGGGTATTCACCAGTGATACCGGTTTCCTCGCTCGGTGTCACACCTTCGACCGGAACGGCACGAAGCAGTTCCTGGTTTTCCTGGTAGTAAGCGTAACCGAAGTAGCCAACGGCAAAGGGGCTGCCCTCAACACCCACCACCAGCACGTTGTCGTCTTCGCTGAACTGAATACCAGGGGCATTCTGGATCGGGTTTTCGTCTTCGTCGAAGATTTCTTCAACAAAGTAGTCATAGGTACCGCTGTCGCTGCCGGGGCTGAACAGGCGGATGCTTTCAGCCGGCCACTCAGGATTGACCTGATCCCAGGTCGCTGCCTCGCCAGAGAAAACCTGAGCAAGTTGTTCTTCAGTCAGCGTGTCAACAAAGTCATTCTCGACACTGACCGCAACCGCCAGAGCGTCGATAGCAACGAAGAATTCAGCAGGTTCCAGACCGTTGGAGCGGCAGGATTCCACTTCTTCAGGTTTGATCGGACGGCTGGCGTTGGAGATGTCTGTTTCAGCATTCACGCAGAAGCGCTCGTAACCAGCACCGGAACCAATGCTATCCACCGTGATCGTTCCGGCGAAGCCATCCTGGTTGAAAAGGTCAGCCATACGCTCAGTCAGAGGGAAGACGGTCGAGCTACCGGCGGCAATCACGTTGTCCGAAGCGGCCAGCGGATCAACAGCGGGCAGTTCGGCGGGCGGCAGCAGAACGGTATCAATGGCGTGGATCACACCATTGCTGGCCTCAACGTCCACGATGGTAACAGTGGCGTTGTCAATCCTCACGCCCATCTCGTTCACGACGACGGTCAGTTCGCTGCCCTCGACGGTGGCGACGGAACCGGTGGCGACATCAGCCGACATCACCGCAGCCGGGACCACATGGTAGGTCAATACCTGAGCCAGAGCATCCGGGTTGGCAACCAGATAATCAACCAGAAGGGTGGGCAGAGCAGCGAAGGCATCGTTGGTGGGGGCGAAAACGGTGAAGGGGCCTTCGCCGTTCAGGGTATCGACCAGACCGGCGGCCTCAACCAGGGAAACCAGGGTGCTGAAGTTCTCATCACCCGCAGCAACACCAACAATGGTGTCGTCTTGTGCCATGACACCGCTCACGGAAACGAGCAGCGCCAGCAGCAAAGCAATCGCGAATACACGTACTTTCATTCTTTCCTCACTCCTTAAATATCGGCTATTTGGTGTGGAATGGGTTTGGATAACCCACGTCTGATACTAGCCAGACAATTTTAACGGCGCAGTGTACAAACTTTAATAGAGCTTGATGTTTACGTTAAGTTGTTCTTAACACTGTTGCACCGGGGATTACATCAATCTTCTTCGACGGCCAGCGCCGTGAAGCGCATGAAGGCCCGTTCCTGGGGGGTCATATCGACCGGGTATTCGGCCTCATCGTAGGATTCGAGGATGCGATAGCCTTCTTTGATGTATCCGCGTATGGTGTGCAGGCTGATGCCCATTTCATCGGCGGCGAGATGGGCCGGCATGCCCTCAATCACACACAGTTTGACCGCCTGCCGGATGCGGTCAGTCAGTTCGGGGTATTCACGCTGCTCCGGCAGAATCACCGGCTGCACGCCTCTGGACTCGATCAACAGGCCGTGTTCACGCCCGACTGAATGGGTCACCACCATGTCATAATCCAGGGCAAAGCAGATGGCCCAGGCAATTTGCAGCCGGACTTCCTGCTTGAGCATATAGGCGCGTGTCCGAATTTCGGCGGCGATCTCAATCAGGCGAGGATTGAGATACTGCGCCAGACAGATCACCATCACATCGGCGATTTTCTGCTGCAACTCTCGAACGGTTTCACGAAATGCCTCTGGATTGTCAAAGTGGTCCACATCCATGACCACGACATCGGGCAGTTCTGCGATGGGCATGCTGTTGATATGCTCCCACATCTGTGCCGGATTTTCCGCCAGAAACGTCACACGGGTGCGACGATCCCAGGCCAGATACCCGTTGATCGCCTGAAGCGCGTAAAAATCCGTGTCCAACAGCAGCACTTTGAGGTTGATATTGCCAATTCCCGCCATGTGACACCACATTTAAGTAGACTACCAACAGTGTATGTCGAAAACGGTTGTCTCGCAATGTCGATGGTGTATACTGCGGCTGTACACCGAGGGACATGTTCATGATTCGCGTGGCAATGGTCAGCAAGGCCTGTATTGTCGGTATCTACCAGCGCAAACTGGAACTCATCGCGCAGGCGAACGTTGATCTGCTGGTGCTGGTCCCGACCTCCTGGCATGACGAGCGCGGGGAAATGCCGCTGGAACGCGCCTATACCCGGGGCTACCGGATGGAGGCCCTGCCACTCGGATTCAATGGCAACTATCATCTCCACTATTATGTTGGATTAGGGCGACGCCTGCGGGATTTCCAACCCGACATCCTGCACATTGACGAGGAACCGTACAATCTGGCGGCGTGGCAGGGCCTCTATCATGCCGGATCAGCCCGCACCGTGTTCTTTAGCTGGCAGAACATCCAGCGGACCTATCCGCCGCCTTTCAGTTGGGGCGAGCGATGGATGCTGAAAAAGGTCGATTACGCGCTGGTCGGCACGGAGAGCGCCGGAACGGTCTGGCGATCCAAAGGCTACAACGGCCCGATGGCGACCGTGCCGCAGTTCGGCACCGACCCTGAACTGTTCCGTCCAGCGGTTTCACGACCGGACCGGCCCTTCACCATCGGCTATATCGGACGGTTGGTGGAGGAAAAAGGTGTGCGGGTGCTGCTGCGTGCGGCGGCAAAACTGACGGGTGAGTGGCGGCTGCGTATTCTGGGCGGTGGTCCGCTGCGCGATGTGCTGGCGGCAGAGGCGACCCGGTTGGGCATCGTCGATCGGGTGACGTTTGCAGCACAGATTCCGTCTACGGAAATGCCGCCCTATTATCATCATCTGGACACGCTGGTGCTGCCCTCGCTGACGCGCCCCAACTGGAAGGAACAGTTCGGGCGGGTGCTGGTCGAAGCGATGGCGAGCGGCGTGCCGGTGATCGGTTCCGACAGTGGAGCCATACCCGACGTCATCGGCGCTGCCGGACGGGTGGTGGCCGAAGGGGATGTAGGTGCGCTGGCCGGCACGCTCCAATGTTTGATGGACGATACGGCGCTGCGGTCCCGGCTGCGGGAAGCAGGCCGCCAGCGGGTCATCGACCGCTTCACCCATGCGCAGGTTGCCGCAGCAACGGTTGCAGTCTACCGGCAAATGATGTGGTAAACTTTGAGGCATACTCTTTTCTAACCGGAGCATTGTAAACGATGGAAATATCGCTGCCTGAGCAACTGGCCCGGCGTGTCCGGCGTCTCGCGGAACTTGTCGGTCTGGATGCAAACGCGGTCCTGGTGGATCGTCTGTCTTTTGTTTTACCCCCGGTGCTGGATGAAATCGACCTGCGCCCGGTAGAGACTCTTTCCGACAACGAACTGACCATTCTGGCGGATGGTGCTGGCGATATGACGCACGATCAACTGGCACGGCTGCATACACTGGAAAAAGCGGACATATTGACCGGTATCGAAAAGACCGAACTTCAGATGCTCACCGAGTTTTACGATACCGAACAGACCCGGCGCAAAGCCGCTCTGGTCGAAGCCATGCGACGAGGATTACGCGAGGAACG
>CAYQJO010000087.1:8400-16207 GCA_964417785.1 uncultured Anaerolineaceae bacterium
TAATGAAACAACTGATTTTGGTTCTCTTGCTGCTCTCTACGGTGATGGTTGCCGCGCAGGGCGCACCGGAGCAGATCGACGATGCGCTGGGTGATTTGAGCCAGCGGGTGGGCGTTGAACTGACACTCAACGATCTGTTCTGGACCTGGGCGCAGCAGAATTACGACAACACCAGCCTGGGCTGCCCGCAGGAGGGCCAGACCTATACCCAGACCCCCGTCGTCGGCTACGAATTCACATTCCGCTACGGCGGTAATATCTACGATTATCGCGTCTCGGCGGATCGCAGCATCGTGTTCCTGTGCGATGTCACCCCGGAAAGCGATGAGGATACAACAGACGAACCCGATCCCATCAATCCGGACACCCCGCCATACAGCAATCCCTTATGCCCGGAACCGCCGGAAGGTCTCACTTACATGCGCACCCGGTTGGCTCCTGAGATTCAGGCACGGGTGGTACCGGGACTGCCCATCAATCTGCGCCAACAGCCGGACTCGGTGGCGGCTATCACCGGCGAGATTCCCGGTGGGAGCATCTTCACCGTATTGAGTGGACCAGCCTGTGAGGATACCGGGGCGCTCTGGTGGCAGGTGGACTATGACGGTCTGATCGGCTGGACAGCCGAAGGACGCAACGGCAGCTATTTTGTCGAGCCGCTGCCAGCGGCCCCGATTGCGGCAGACCGCCCGGTCATCGGTGCAGCTTCCGATTTCATCGAGGTCTCACGCCTGCAAGCCAATTATGGCCGGACGATGGCTTTTGCCGACACCAGCACCCTGCTTGTGACCGGCGGCACCGGTGCGGAAGGCTTGTTCGTTTACGATCTGGCTCTGCTGGAAAGCGCCCCCCGTTTTCTACGCGGACGCTACCGCCTGACTGACATCGACTTCGCTACCGATCCATCGCTGGCCCTGCTCGGCAGTGCCGACGGCGGTGTGCGGTTATGGGACCTGCGACCGAATCCGCCGCTGCTGGAACGGGCCTTTCTGTTGGGTCATCAGACCGCTGTGACCGCAGTCGCGTTCAGCCAGGACGGATCGCGGCTGGCGTCCAGCGGTGGACGCGCATTCCTGCAAACCGAGTCCGAAGGCAACCAGTACGCCATTGCGCTGTGGGATGTGGACACCGTATCGCTGAGCGGCGGCCTACGCGGCCATACCGATACTGTCACGGCCTTGACTTTCAACGCTGGCGGGCAGGAGTTGATCTCCGTCAGCCTGGATCGCACACTGCGCGTGTGGTCGCTGGTAAGCGGTCAGGGCGAAATTCGCCTGGAAACCTCGGCCTCTATCAACGCTATGGCCTACTACGCGCCGAATTCGCTGGTGGCACTGGCACTGACCAGCGGCGATGTGCTGCTGTTCAACCCGTTCAGCAGTGAGATCGTCGCCACACTTCAGGCCCACACGGCGGCGGTCAACAGCGTGGCCTTTAACACGGATGGCACGCTCCTGGCCTCCAGCGCGGATGATGGCAATGTGCTGGTATGGGATATGGCGGCATTGTCGGCCCAACCGACGACATTCAGCGCGAACAGCGGTGCCATCCGGGACGTGTTATTCAGCCCAGACGGCACCATGATCGTCTTTTTGAGTGAGGATAATACCGTGCGGTTTCTGGTTGGCGGGGTTCGCGCCGTCGGCTAAGCGCGAGCCGATGCCAGAAGTTCGTCTATCACTTTCATGTTGTTGACGCCATCTTGCGGTGCGTAACGTGGCGGACGGTTGTTCAGCAGCGCATCCGCGAAGTCCTCCACCATGAGGGTGTAGCTGTTGGCTGCTGGAATCGCCAGTTCGCCGTAGAGATCGTCCTGCCACCAGCGTATTTTGGTGGGTGTTTCAGCCGCCATCACAAAGCCTTCGTTAACCTGGATACGCCCGTCGGTACCGCGTATCTCGTAGCTGTGGGTGCGGTAAGTGCGTAGGCCGCAGTCCAGATGACCGACCACACCGGACGGGAAATGCAAAACACCGGCCAGAGCCTCATCGACACCGGAGGTCGCGCCAAAGTTGGCGATGGCTTTGGCCGGTGTTGGTTCTTCGCCAGTGATAAGCCGCATGACGTTGACACAATAGCAACCGACATCCATCAGCGAACCCCCATCCAATTCTTTGCTCAGGCGGATGTTGGCTTCATTGCCAATATTGAAGGTGAAAGACGCCTGAATGGCTCGTAAATCACCAACCGCCCCCTCCTCAATCATATGCAGGACCCGCTGCGTCTGAGTGTGGAAGCGGTACATAAACGCCTCAGCGAACAAGACATCGCGCTCGGCGAAGGCATCGACCATCTGCTGCGCCTGGGCCGCATTGGAGGCCAACGGCTTCTCGCACAGGGTGGGTTTGCCGGCCTCAGCACATTTGATGCTCCACTCGGCGTGCATACTGTTGGGCAGTGGATTGTAGATCGCATCCACATCAGGATCGGCAATCAATTCCTCGTAGCTGCCATAGGCCGTCCGTATGCCCAGTTCGTCGGCGAAAGCGCGGGCAGTGGCCTGATTGCGACTGGCAACGGCGATCACTTCACCATTGTGTGATTGCATAATGGCAGGGATCACACGCTGCTTGCCAATATTGGCGGTACTGATAACGCCCCATCTAACTTTGTCTGTCATGTGAAGAATCCCTTTGTTAAATCAGAGGCACTATAACACATTTTGGAAAGACAGGCAGATTCTCTAAGCAAAGCTGCATCTGGCAACCGGGTAAGGGCGTGATGTACACTTACGCTGAAAGATACAATTGGAGATGATCCGCATGGCAACCGACGCACGGAAATGGTTTTACTCGACACCTGAACCGCGCCCATTTTATATTGAAGAGCGCGTCAATCACACATTGTGGAATAATCGCCTGCAAAGTCTGTATATGAACTGTACCCACGCCGAGGTGCCGATCCGCATGGAAGGCAACTGGAACGGGATGCCAGTCACATTTGAGTGGAAACCGGGCAGCTATTTTATCCTGCGCAGCGGCCAGAAACGGCGTGAGTTGATCGGCGTCTTGCGGCAAATACTATTTAACCTCAAACCCACATTTGAGTATGAAGACCCGGAAGGCATGCATGTGGTCGAGTGGCATACCGACGGCGGTGAGAAACGCTGGTTGGAGATTCAGGGCAACCCGCAATTTCAGGGTCTCCGGCGGATCGTCAAAAAGAATGCGTAAGGTTGCTGTGGCACAACTCATCCGTTGTATATAAATTCACAAACAGGAGAGTGTCCATTGGATAACAACACGGTCGTCGTCACGCTTGAAGACGGTTACTACACAACCGCAAGTTCACGCCAGCATCGCTGGCACGCCGATTTACCCGAATCAAGTGACGGGACGGATAACGCACCCACCCCGGAAGAACTGCTCATGGGGACATTGGGATCGTGTATGTCACAGACGGGCAAACTTTACGCGGCACGCAAAGGCTGGCAGATCGACCGGATCGAAATCCGGCTGAATTTTGAGCGTTTTTCCGGCAAGGATTACCCTGGTTATGAGGGGGACGCCAACTTCGTACACGAAATACGCGAGTACATCACGCTCGAGGGTCCGCTGGACGACGCTCAGAAAAAACGTATCATCGAGATTATGGGCAAGTGTCCGGTGCGCCGCGTGATCGCCAACCCGGTCTTCTTCACCGAAATGCAGCCCGAAGTCGAGTGAGATATTTACCATCAGGCCCGCTATCTCCGGTGGGCCTTGTGATACAATTCAGATCATAAAGGGAGGAACAATGTCTGAAAATTACGTAGTTTCCCGTGATCTGAAAGAAGCGGAGGCGATGGCACAGGCCCTGGTGCCGTATGTCCACCGGGACACGTTGTATGGCAGCGTGGGTGCCGGTGGCATTTTCTCCGGCGGTAACATGCCCAGCCTGACCATCGGCGCTTTGCTGATGCGTATCCGCCGCCTCAATATCCTCGATCTTGATGACAACCAGAAAGCACGGCTGGCACAGATCGAAACCCGCAACCAGGAAGTCCATAATGAATGGCGCGTGCATTACGACGCCAAGATGGTACGCGAGGCTCACTCACGGCTGGATGCCATGTCTACTTTCTTCGATGAGTGCCGCAGCGATCCGCGTTTGTGTGCGCGGGTGTATCGCCCAGAGCTTCTGCGCCGGACCATTGCGCAAGAAATCTGGCTGGTTCTGCACGAAAAAGATGACGAACTCAAGCGTAAGCTTGCTGGCGTAGACAGCCAGCTTCAACGCTTTTTGCGTCCGGCGGAGTTCCAATGGGACTCGATCCTGGAACCGGCCTATCCCAAAGACACGTTCTGGTGGCTCTACCAACACCCGCCCGTTACCTGATTCTGCTGCTATTTTGGGGGGTGTATCTGTCGTTGGCCCGCTCCGGCCTGACCCAGGCAGAAGCACGGGTTCTCTGGACAGTGCGTGATGATGTCCCGCTGAATGTCGCCCCGCGTGACGCGCTGCGAGGTCTGCGCACCAATGTCGAGCAGATGGTAGAACGGGCCGAGCCGGTTCTGCTGCCCTACTATGCCATTATGGATGCCTGGGTGACAGTCGCCGGCGAGTCCGTTCTGGCGGCCCGTTATTTTTCGGCATTGTGCATATTGCTGGCGGCGGTACTGGCGGCCCGCTGGCGATTTATGCTGGTCGTCGCTGGGCTTGGGGCGCTGTCAGCGGCGACGGTACATGTCTACGCGGTCGGGATTCTGGTGCTGTGCGTCATTGGTGCCAGCGGACGCGCTGTTGTACGTAGGGACGCCCAATGGGGCGTCCGTTTGCTGCATGGCGCGGCTGCGATTGCCGGGATCATTATCGCGGTGGTTATCGTGGGTGGGCGTCCCGACTGGACCGGTGCCATTGGTGATTTCAACGCAGTGCGGACTGCGGACGAACCGGCCATCACCGGGTTTGCCGCCGACTCGCCGCTGGCGCATTACGACCGGCAGCACCAAACGTATTTTCGGCGCTGGATCAATGTGAACAGCGGCTGGCGTGATTTCTCGCAGGCTGAAATCGAGCAAATCGTCGCTGCGTTGGACGGCGCATCTGCGATCTGGCTGGTTGACGTGGCCGACAGGCAATTTGAGGCCGCCCTTGTCGAATCTGGCTACCATCTGCAAAAATCTGGTGAGTATTTTACGCGCTACGCAAAGGACAATTGATGCCGCGCCTGTTCGCCGCCATCGAACTACCCGACGATGTAAAACAAGGTCTGGTCGCATTGCAGACCCCTATCCCAACAACACGATGGGTCCCGCCAGAGCATATGCATCTGACTCTACGGTTCATTGGTGATGTGGACAATGCCCAGGTTGCCAGCCTGATCGACAGTCTGCGCGAAACGCAATTCCCGGCCTTTGATCTACAATTAAACGGGACCGGGCGTTTCCCGCCGCAGTCCAGACGCCCGCCGCGTGTTCTCTGGGTGGGGATCAAAACCCAACCAGCGCTGGTGGCTGTGCAGGAAGCCGTCGAGGCGGTGGTGCAGCGCCAGGGCTTTCCGGCTGAGCGGCGCGACTACCACCCACATATCACGCTGGCACGGTTGAAAGCGGAGAAACCTTTGCGGCAGGTGGACGCATTTCTCAAGCAGCATGCCGGGTTCAACGTCGAACCGTTTACCGTCCCGCGCTTTGTGCTGGTGCGCAGCATTCTCACACCGGCGGGGCCGCAGTACAGCGAAGAAGCGGTGTTCAACTTCGAGGAAAGGTAGCCATCGTGCTAAAATTGTGGGGCATTCCGCTGGCTGTGGCAGCAGCCGGTCTGTATTATGGGCGGTTTATCGAGCCGTTCTGGCTTGAAACCACGCGCATACCGCTGCGGATTGAGGGTTTGCATCCGGACTTCGATGGTTATCGCATCGTGCAAATCTCAGATATTCACATCAACGATTGGATGATGTCGTCTCATATTCACCGAAGCATCGAGTCCGTGAACCGGCTCTCACCCAATCTGATCGTCTTGACCGGCGATTTTGTCACCCGCAACGTCCCGTTTGACCTCAATTTGTCGATCCGTATCTTCCGCAAACTGCGGGCAACCGATGGCGTTATCGCCATCCCCGGCAACCACGATCACAAAGAAGACGGTGTGATCCAGACAGTGCGCCAACTCATGCGGGAGTCGGGCATGGTCGATTTGAGCAACACCCATGTGACACTGTGCCGGGGCGGTGGTCATCTACACATCGCCGGTGTGGACGACGTGAGCCGCCGCCAATCCCGGCTGGACATGGTACTGGCGCAACTACCCGACCAGGGTCCGGTGATCCTGCTAGCACACGAACCCGATTTTGCCGACATCAGCGCACCGACCGGACGCTTCGTCGCACAGCTTTCCGGTCACTCACATGGCGGGCAGGTGCGCCTACCGATTATCAAGCGGTTGGTTCTGCCGATTTATGGCCGCCGTTACGTGGCCGGCCTGTACGATGTAGATGGAATGCAGCTTTATGTCAATCGTGGCCTGGGAATGGTTGGGATGCCCTTTCGCTTCATGGCCCGACCGGAGATCACCGTGTTCACGCTGCGACCGCGCCGGTCACGGCCAGAACAACTGTAGGAATAACAAATCCAAGAAAGATACACATGGCAACTGATCCTTATGCCGCGCTGCGTTTTCGTGATTTTCGCCTGCTGATCGGTGGACGGATGATAGCCCAGATCGGCGAGGCGATGGTCAGCATCGCCGTCGGGTGGGAACTCTACGAACGAACGGGCAGCGAGTTCGCACTCGGCCTGGTGGGACTGGTGCAGGTGGTGCCGGTGATGCTGCTCTCGCTGCCCGGCGGCTACGTGGCCGACCGTTACAACCGCAAGCATGTGACTCTGATCTCACAGCTTGTGCTGATCGCCTGCGCGATGCTGCTGGCGCTGCTGTCGATCACGCAAGGTGCACTGCCGCTGCTCTATCTCACGCTGGCTGTCATCGGCGCGGCACGGGCGTTTAACAATCCGGCGGAAAGCGCCCTGACACCGCAGATGGTCGAACCGGCCTATTATCAGAACGCTGCAACCTGGAATTCCTCGGTGTGGCAGCTTTCGTCCATCATGGGGCCGGCGGTTGGTGGGGCCATCATCGCCATCACCGGCGGCGCATCGGCGGTCTATATAATCAATGCGCTGGCCGGTTTTGTCCTGGTGATCGCTCTGTTGATGATTCGCAGCCCACAGCGCGGACAGATGGCGAAAACGGAGCCGCCTATGCAGGCATTACGCGGTGGCATTCGTTTCCTGCGCCACAAGCCGATTATCCTGAGCGCCATCACGCTGGATATGTTTGCGGTGTTGTTCGGTGGTGCGACCTTCCTCCTGCCGGTTTTTGCCAGCGATATTCTGCATGTGGATGCCACTGGCCTCGGTATTCTGCGCTCGTCTCAGTCCATCGGGGCGTTGACCATGGCGTTGTTTCTGGCACGTCGGCCACCATTCGCGCATGCGGGGCGGACTCTACTGGCGGCGGTAGCTGGATTCGGTGTGGCGACGATTATCTTCGGGCTATCGACCAGCTTCTGGCTGTCGCTGGCGATGCTCTTCACCCTGGGTGCGCTGGATAACATCAGCGTGGTCATCCGTCACACCTTGATCTACACTCACACTCCCGAAGATATGCGCGGACGGGTGAGCGCTGTCAACAGCGTGTTCCTGGGCGCATCCAACGAACTTGGCGGATTTGAATCAGGCGTGGCCGCCGCAATCCTGGGGCCGGTCGGCGCGGTCGTATTTGGTGGATTCGGCACACTGACGGTGGTCGCGGCGATAGCCTACAAATCACCGCCGCTGCGCCGTCTGCGTTCACTGGCCGCCGCCGGCGGGGACTGAGGATTGCC
>CAYQJO010000088.1:0-16177 GCA_964417785.1 uncultured Anaerolineaceae bacterium
GGCTTCAGCGGTACGCTGAACACCAACGGGGTCCAGACCTTCACCCTGCCGAACAGCTACGATCCTTATGCCACCTACACGCTGACGATCACCGACAACAACGGCTTCCTTTCTGAGGTGACATCGGATCATGACTGCGCTATGCCGGACCTGGAAATCACATCATCGTGTATCGACCCCATCGTCTTCAACGTGGTCAACAACGGCGGTGCCATGCTGACACCGCAGGCATTCACAGTAGTAGATGTTGACGGCAAGACAGTCGCCGATGATGACCTGGAACTGGGCGCGGGTGCGAGTACGGTCATTATGTTAAATGACTATAACCCCTATCCGTACTACGTCTTCACATCGGACGGCTTTGCCGGCAACTACACGATGACGCAGGACTGCGCTAATCCCAATCTGGTGATTACGTCTACCTGCAATGACCCGATCACCTTCACCGTGCGCAACATCGGTGGCGAGATGCTTTCGCCGCAGCCGTTTGAAGTCCTCCAGGATGGCACGGTGGTCGAGAACGGCGATCTGGAACTGGGCGTCGAAGAAGAGGTCTCCATCCCGCTGACCGGTCTCGACCCGTATCTGGCCTATACCTTCACCACCGACGGCTTCGCCGGTCTGTTCGAGATGACCCAGGACTGCGCTGATCCCGATCTGGCGGCGTCCTCTGGGTGCACCTTCCCGATCACCTTCGAGATCGTCAACAACAACGGCGATATGCTCGCGGCCCAGCCCTACACCGTCTACGACCTCGATGGCAACGCCGTCAGCAGCGGGGATTACACCCTGGCGAGCGGCGAGACCTTCGAGATCAGCCTGAATGACATGGACCCGTACACCACCTACCGCCTGGAAAGCGACGGCTTCGCCGGTACCCTTAACACACCGCAGACCTGTGGTGAACCGCAGCTTTCCGCCACTTCGACCTGCACCTTCCCGGCCACCTTCACCGTCACCAACAGCGGTGAGGACATGCTTACACCGCAGACCTTCACTGTGACCAACGCCGAAGGCACCCAGGTCATGACGGATACCTTCATGCTGGCAGCGGGCGAAGATACGGTTATCTCGCTGGATGATCTGAACCCCTACGCCATCTACACACTGGACAGCGATAACTTCGCCGGTGTCCTCACCGAGATGCAGGAATGCGCTGTGCCTGAACTGGTCATCGGCGGCAACTGCTCAACCCCGGCCCAATTCACCATCGTGAACAACGGCGGCGACATGCTGGATGCCCACACCTATCGCTTCATTGACTCGGTGGGGACGGTCATCACACCCGACAACAACACCTTCCAGCTTGAGCAGGGCGAAGTCTGGACCGTCAGTGCCAACGGACCGTTCGGCCTGGACCAGGGCGTCTGGTTAGAGACCGGCACCTGGGACATCTTCAGCAGTAGTTGGTTGCAGTGTCTCCCGCCGGTCGAAGAAGTCGTTGAGGAAGACGGCAACACCTCGACTCGCGGTATCGGTGGCCCGGTTTCACCGCCGATCACCGCCGAAAGCCTGCGCGAGAACGGCCTATCTACCGACATTCTCGATCTACCAGCGTGGGTAGACGTACCCGGCTGCGGTCATGGCTGCCCCATCTTCAGCCTGTATCACACCGACGAAACCGGGGATTGGGAAATCTTCCGCCTGGATGGCGCAGACGAACTGAACCGCGAATCCATCCGGCGCAACCTCAGCTATGGTGAAGGCGAAGGCGTCGATGACATGTCGCCCAGCCTCTCGCCCAACAACGAGTGGATCGTCTTCAGCAGCAACCGTGATGGTAACTGGGAAATTTATGTAGCCTCGACTGGCGGTGTCAAGGAAAGCGTTGAGCGCGTGACCTACAACACCATCGCCATCGACACCGACCCGGTGTGGGGGCCGAGCAACTTCGTGGTCTTCGAGACCTCACGGCACGGCAACTGGGACCTGTACATGATCGATATGACCACCGGCCTCAGAACCCGCCTGACCGACGACAATGCTGACGACATCAACCCGTACTGGTCGCCCGATGGTACCAGAGTCGTCTTCCAGAGCAACCGTGCAACCGAAGACGGTACCGGCGGATCACACGACATGTGGCAGATTTACGAGCTTGATCTGACAACCATGACCATCACCCGGTTGAGCGACGGCAGCACCATCGACGTTGATCCGCAGTATTCCTTCGATGGCAGCCGCGTCCTCTACCGGACCTACGCCGATGAGAACGCCAACAGCGTCATCGCCATCATGAATGCCGACGGCTCCAACGCCCGGACATTCACCCAACCAGAAGAGAACGCAACCAACCCGGTCTGGTCACCCTCCGACGGCTACATCGCCTACCAGTCCGACCTGGATGGCGATCTGGACATCTACGTCTACGAGGTCGGCAGCGGCGAAATCCGCAAGGTGACGGACAACACGATCCCGGATTACGCGCCGACATGGCTGTGTTCCGAAACACGGGTGGTCTTCACTTCAGACATCGCGGGCAACCCCGACATCTACGAAGTGGACGCCACACCCATCAGTGATCCGCCGGTTCTGGTAGAGGAAGACGCAGACCAGATGACGTTCGAAGTCTCGCTGGACATCTATCCGCAGACGACCCCACCGGAAGAAAACGCCAGTCGCGAGGGTCAGACGGTGCTGGGTTCGTTTGGTCTGCAAACCAGCTTCCTCTTCCCCGAAGCGGACCTGACACCGGTTGACGAATCCGAGGACGGTATCATCCGCGAGGACTGGCAACCCATCGAGGTTTGCCCGATCCAATAAATAACGGGAGGGCGCGGCTCTGGCTGCGCCCTCAAATTCCTTGACAACCCCATAACCACACGCTAGACTTTCATAAAAGCGCCCCGGCTTTGTTTCTCCGGGGCTTTTTAATGGTGATAGTATAGGAGAGAGTTTCTATGAAGCGAGCCATTTTTGTGCTGGCCGTGCTTGTACTTGCGCTCGGTGTGGTTTCCGCGCAGCACCCGGTCTATCCCGATTTGCCCGACCTTGAAGGGCGTGAACTGGCGGTGGCGGTGGAGAATCTCTACGCCCCCTTCCAGTTTGAAGACCCCCGTGCCGAAGACGCTATCGGCTTTGACTATGACCTGATCAATGAGATTTGCTACCGGCTGAACTGCGTCCCGGTGTGGGAAAAGACCAGTTGGGATGTCCAGATGGCTGCTGTTGGTGAGGGCCAGTACGATCTGGGGGTGAATGGCATCTCCATCAAGCCGGAGCGCCTGGAGCAAGTGAACTTCAGCGATCCCTATGTCACCCAGGATATTTTCCTGCTGGCCCGCCAGGAAGACGCTGGATTCACCAATCTGGAAGAATTCTCCGCCAATGAAGACCTGCGCATGGGCGTGACTGTCGGTGGTGCTAACTACTGGCTGGCTCAGGGCTACATCGGAGAAGGTTTGCTGACCGAAGATCGCGTGGTCGCGTATCCCGGCTTTGCCGAAGCCGTGCAGGCGCTGGTGATCGGCGACATCGACACCATCCCGGCGGATGCTTCCTCGGTGGGTGGCTTCATCAACGCCAGTGGTGCACCGGTGGAACTGGTGGGCGATGTTCTGGACTCAGACCAGTTCGGGATTATTTTCCCGCGTGAAGGCAGCGAAGAGTTGGTCGAAGCGTTCAACGCTGCGCTGGCGACCATGCGGGATGATGGCTACCTGGATTACCTGGCCTACAAATGGCTGATCCAATTTGAACCGGTTCCGGCTGACGCATAAATCGGAATAATCGACCCGACAACATTCCGGACGGCCTTCTGGCCGTCCGGTCTGGTATCAACACACGGATACACACCCCCACATGGAAGAAGTCAGCCGCCCCAACCCACAAAAACGCAATATTATCATTCAAAAACTGGTTCATGCACCCTGGTGGCTGTTGGTGATTCTGGCGGGCGTGTTGGCGTTTGCCATCAGCGTGTCCGACAGCCGCACCTACAACGACGCCTGGGAGGAGGTGCAGGGTGGGGTGTGGACCACCGTGTGGGTGACGATCGTCGCTTATGGTATAGCGCTCGTTTTCGGACTGCTGATGGCACTGCTGCGTCTGCCATCCAAATCCATCACCTATAACCTATTGGTGGTCCAACCGACATCGGTGATTGTGGAGACCGTGCGTGGGATTCCGACTCTGGTGATCGTCTTCTATGTCACCCTGGCACTGGTGCCGCAAATCATCTACCTCGGGAACGACCTCGGCACCTGGATGCAAGAGAATGACGTAGCCATCTTCGGGCTGGCCGACATGCTGGTGGAGGCCCGTCCACGTGATGTGCCGACCGTCTGGCGGGCGATCTTCGCCCTGGCGCTGTCATACAGTGCCTTTCTTTCAGAGGTTTTCCGTGCCGGGATTGAAAGCATCCCCTACGGCCAGCACGAAGCTGCTCTCAGCCTGGGTATGTCGCGTTTCCAGGTGATGCGACTGATCGTCCTGCCGCAGGCTATTCGCAACGTCCTACCACCGCTCGGCAATGACTTCATCGCTATGCTCAAGGAAAGCTCCCTGGTGTCGATTGTGGGTGTGGAAGACATCACCCGCGAAGGCCAGACCTTCGCCGCCGCCACATTTACCTACTTCCAGTCGTATAATGTCGTGGCACTGACCTATCTTATGCTGACCCTCACGCTGTCCGTTATTGTCAAGGGCATGGAAGCTTACCTGGATCGTGGCCTCCAGCGCGATTAAACACTGCGCAGATTGTCGATCATCTCAGCAATAATCTGCTTGAATGCCTCCAGGTTTTCGGCGCTGTTCAGCGCACTCAATGGCAGGGTGGGACGCCGGTCAGCCTTCTCCTCGATGAATGGTTCTTCGACCAGCCGGTTCAACGATTTCAATGTGGATCGCCGCAGTTTGATGCTGTCATAAGGGGGGTAGCCGGCCAGATATTGAAACTGAACCTGGGCCGCTGGTTGGCGTGGATAGGCCCAAACCGAGAACACCGTCAGTTCGACATCGCTGATCTGCACCCGTATATGATAACCAGGTGTGATTTTCCCGCCGAATTCCACCGTGTAACCCTGTTCTTGCGACCACCGATACAGATCGCGGGCGATAAGGGCGTTTTCCTCCCCTAACTGCGCCAGATAATCGAAGAAGTTTTCCTGGTTGGGCAGTGGTGAAAGTGGTCGCTTACGCGGTGCCGCCGACCGGTCAAGTTCCCACAGCGCTTCGACCAACCGCTCCATAGCCACCTCGCGCTCTTGCCGGAAATCGGTGTACTGCCGGTTAATCAGATGCAGCGGCAGCGGCATATCCTCGATCAACGCGGTGTGGATCGGCTTTTTCAAATCCATCGCCAGCAGCGCCTCACGTTCGACCCATTCGGACTCACGTCCCGTCCTGGACATCACCACCACCATCGCCGCACACTGCTCAATGGCGGTCTGAATGGTCGCCAGCCAGCGGTCGCCGGGGTTGATGCTGTCCAGATCAACCCACACCTGGAACCCGGCATCTTCCAGCGCCCCATCCAGGTAACGGGCGAATTCGTTGTCTTTAGTGCTGTGGCTGATGAAGATGTAAGTCATGATTACCGGCTCCCCCTGTGGCGGTGTGCAACTCTACAATTAGAACATGCTTTCGATCATTTTTCCAGGTAGTACAGCACATATTGCCGCCCCACCGGCACATGATACGGGCTGTATTGCGGCTCCGGCAGGACAAAGGTCCGCCGCAGATAGGCCAGGATGTCGCGGTCATTAGGTTTGACGAAAATCGCCAGATCGTCTCCGGTCGGCAGCCGCCGTGTGCCGCGATTGTACAGGTGCAGCGGGTGCAAGAACTGCTCCTTGATTTCAATCTGCCAGAACGCCTCCATGCCGCGAATATGGTCCAGATAGACCAGTTCGTCGGTGAACAGCAGTACGTGCGTTCCTGGCGCAAAGTCCAGCGCCCGGAAGCCGACATCCTGATGATCGCGGAACGGTCGAATCTGCTCGTTATAGCGCTCCAGGTGTGGGCCAAAATAATACACCGCCTGCGCCACCAGCACCGCACCAACCAGCACCCAATACCACATCCGAACACCGTAGGGACGCGGCATGCCGCGACCGGCAAAGATACGACGTACTGGGTCCTGGGAGAGGGGCCGCAATCCTACCGCCACCAGCAGCGCCAGCACCGGCAGCGTCACCACATAACGGGCGCTCCAATCTGGCTCACCGAGCAAACTGTTGCCCAACGCCACCAGCAGCAATAACGCGACCAGTTGCCAGCAGCGGCGCACCATCATCACCACACCAATGACGAAGAACGGCAGCAAAAACGGCAGAATCAGCGCGGTGTCGCCGCCGTAGTAAAAAGCGCTGCTGTCGGGCTGGATGACGTAATGCCCCAGCGCCGGACCAAGCTGGTCAGTGAAGTAATGGCCGAGTTGAGTCAGACCGTCATCGGCCAGCAGAATCGCCTGCCAGTAATCATCATTCTGCCGCTGCGAACCAAACCGTGACACATACGGGCTGTCCCAGGCGACCAGAGCCACGATCAACGGCATGGCAACCAGCAGCGCCGCCCCGGCGAATGTGACCACCTGCCGCCGGCCATAACGCGGCAGGATCAACAAAGCCACCAGCGAATAGATCAGCTTGCCGCCCTCGTACCAGTATTGTGTCAATCCGAGCATGATCCCGGCCAACAGGAAGCGACGGCGCAGCAAAAACGCCAGCATCAGCGTGCCGAACAGCGGATCGGCGATGTTATTCAGGCCCAAACGGCTGAAATGGATGTGCGGTGGGAATGTCGCCAGGACGAACGCCGCCAGCAGCGCCGTCCGCCGGTCAGCTACAGCCCGCGCCAGCAGATACACCGCCGGGATGGTCAGCGTGCCGAAGACCACCGACACCATCCGCAGCGCGGTCAAACTGGGGCCAAAAATGCTCACGGCGATCTGCTGCAAGTAGGCGTAGAACCACGTAAACGAGGCGATGGCGTTCATCGGTGGCAGCAGCGGAGTGGTCGGATTGTCACGCAGATGGACCGTGCCGTTGGAGAAGTGCATCTCATCCACAAATAGATGCACACTGTTTTCCAGGTTGACCACCCGCAATCCGAATCCAAGCAGCGTCGCCAGGACCAACAGCCATAATGCCCTCACCCTAAATCCCTCTCCCTGGGGGAGAGGGACTTTCTGTACCGCATACCACCCTCTTGGGGGTCGGGGGGATGAGGGAATTACCAGCACCGCCACCCAGAACAAGCCGAATTGCACATGGATGGACACTGCCGCATCCGGCAGATTCGCCAGCGCCACACCCGCCATGCAGGCCGCTGCAAGCGCGAATCTAATCATTGAGCGTATACAGCGCGAACTGATACTGGCGCGGGATGTCATAGGGGCTAAAAGACGGTCCCTGGAGATAGGGAATATAGCGCTTCAGCCGGTTGACAGATGGTTGGTCAATCCAGGGGACGAGAAACGCATAGCGTTGTGTGGGTACCAGCGAACGGGCAAATGCCGGCGTCACCTGCTGCGGGAACACTGTTGTCGCCTCAACACCCACGTAGTTCAGCACATCCGCCTGCACAAAACGTCCCACCGCATAGTTGACCACGTAGATGCGGGTCTCATCCGGCAGATCAGCCGCCCGGAAGGCCGCGTCCACAATATCGGGCGATGTCCGAATCTGGCGGTTATAGACTGTCAGGTGGGTGTCGAAGTAGTAGACCAGATTGAGCGCCACCACCAACCCCATGATGGCTGCCAGCAGCCGGTTGCGCGTGACCGGACTCCACAGCATGCGCATGACCACATCGGCACCGAGCGCCATCAGCAGCGCCAGTGCCGGGAAGGTGACGATATAGCGGGGTGACATCAAGCTGGTATTGGTCAGCGCGATGCCGATCCAGGCGAAGAACACCCACATCAGCAGCAGCGGGGTACCGATATGGCGTCGGCGCAGTGCCAGCCAGAATGCATAGATCAGACCGAGCAGGAACAATGGCGTCATATGACCGACCAGAAACGGCGTATCGCCACCGTAGTAAAGCGAGGTTTCGGGGCCGGCCGTATGCAAACCGTAGCTCTGAGACAGGCGCATACCCAGATGATCGAGTATTGTTTCTGGACGGTCCAGATTATCTGTGACGACTCCGCTGGTGCGTACATGTTGCATCCGTGTAGCCAGCGAATAATTACCGGCGACCAATGTACTATAAACGGGGAAAGCAACAACAACGGCAACGATCACTAGACGAACCAGGACACGGCCTGACAAAAAACGCAACCGCATCTCCAGAATGACCAGCCAAAGTATAATCAGCGGCGCATATGTCAGTCGTCCGCTCTCGTGGAAATACTGGGTCAGACCTAACATGCCGCCTGCTAGAGCGAAATAAAAGGTTCGCGAATCTGCGTGTTTGAGTCCACATGTAACAAAGTATAATGCCATCACGCCGAACAAGGGATCAGCGATGTTGTTCATGCCGAGACGGCTGAAGTGGAGATGTGCCGGAAAAGTCGCCAGGAGCAGCGCGGCGGCCAGCGCCACACGCCGGTTGAACAATTCGCGTCCGAGCAGATAAACAGCCAGGACATTGAACATACCGAATACCGAACTGACGATACGCAAGCCGGTGAAGGTTGTTCCAAACACCAGCGTTGTGTGCCACTGCATAAACGGGTAGAGTGCTGGAAAAGCCGTCACCTCCGTGAACGGACGCAGCAGGTCGATGTCGTCATCGTAGTAAAAGAGCGCAATCCCGCGTGTGAAATTGCCTTCATCAATGAATAAGCGCACACTGGTCTCTAACTGCCACACCCGCACCGCCAGCGCCAGCAAAAGTATTGCTCCCACCGCAATCATCTCACCCCGGTCGATCTGCACTTTGTGGTCGATGCGTCCGGCAGCACCCCAGATGAACAGACCGAGTCCGGCCACCAGAATGACGAACTGAAGATTGCTCGAAACCTCTTCCGGTACATCCATGTTGATGGCCGCCGTCGCCAGGATCAGCACCAGACCGACAGCGGTAGGCAAGCGGCGGATAGGAGCAGAATCGGCTGTGGCAGCAGGTATGGCGAATGTGAGCGAGTCGCGGTACAGCAGCAGCGCCAATATCAACCCACCAGCAGTCACTAGGGCGAAGAAGTGGCCTTCGCTCAAACTCTGGCGGTAGAAATAACCAGCCAGCACAGCGGCCACCAGCGCGATCCCGGCCCCAACTCGCACCAGCAGCACCCGGTTGACCCGCCCCCGCTGGCTGTAAACCGTGATCGCAGCCGTTACCGCCAGTCCGAGCAAGAACGGCATAAGTGCCAGCAGCGCGGCGCTGCTCGTGGGCCGGTAGATCAGAAACAACAACAGCGTCAGCGCGGCCAGTCCCATCAGCGGCAGGTAACGCGCTAGCGACGGGACCGCCAGAGTGGCGATGGTCGCCAGCACCACCAGCGGCAGCAATCGAAACGCTGGCGGCAGCAGCACCAGCGGCACCAGAATCACCGCACCCAGCAGCAGCGCCGCCCAACTGAATGTCAGCCAGCGCAGGACTTTCTGTGTCATGGCGGACTTACCGTATACAAAACGAGCATCTTGTCTTCAGGGATATCATATGGGCTGTAGCGCGGACCCTGCAACTCAGGATAAGCGGTCTGTAAAAGGCTTATCGTCATTATATCATCAGGTCCGACGTAGAAAGCGTGAGGGATGTCGCTTTCCAACCCCACCAGATATTCGCCAGTAAAGTCCGCCCGCTCGACCGTGAAGACGGTGATGCCGTCCACCAGAAAACGCATGATTTGCTGCGCCGGGTTGATGTTCATCACCGGCGAGTCGATCACATGGACCTGGGTACCCGGTACAAAGTCAACGGACCGCAGCAAGGCATCGTGAACATCACGGTTGCGATTGAGGTCGTTGCGTAACTGGTGATTGAGCGTGGGCAGATGGGTGTTGAAGAAGTAATGCACCTGGATCACCACCAGGGCCCGCCGGCGCACGGTCCACACAATGCCAACCGTCCGATATCGAAACCAGCACAATCCCACCCACCAGCAGCGCAAACTGTACATGATGCGAGGTGCCGCCGTTGATCCCGGCGACGACGGCGAGAAGGACACTCCCGCCGACCAGCGGCAGCCAGCGCATAGGCGCGGGTTGTGCCGACAGCGAGGCTTTCAATGATGGAATGGAGACTCGACTGGCAACCAGCAGACCATAATCTAACCGGACGTAAAACAGGACCGCCGCAGCCACCATCAGACACAGGGTGATGCTGCGGCTCAGCATCACTGCGGTACCGGTGCAGCAGCAGTCTCCGGTTGACGAGCCATCCGCACCAGGACTTCATGCAGGATCAGCAGCGCGGCACTGGCAGCCAGCAGGAACGGCCCGACGATTTCCAGACCTTTGTCGTAAAACAAACCGGTCAGGTCCAGGCCACCATGCAAGACCAGCAGTGGGCTGGATACGGAAAAGGTCTCCGCCAGAACTCCTGCCAGTGAGGGCAGGATCGCGATTCCCAGCCCTGCGGCACCGACCTGGAAGCCGATTACGTTGGGGGCATGGTGATCGCCGACTCGTCCGGGTGTGGCTGCAATCAACACCGGGAAGATCGACGCCAGCGAGAAACCAAGCACGGTCAACCCGGCAGCGTTGGCCCATTCAATCGGACTCCACCAGATCAAGGCGGCACCGGCCAATGCACCAACAATACAGCCTCGAACCTGATTTATCATCGAGAAACGGTCGCCGATAACTCCGAAAACAAAGCGACCGAAGGTGAAGCTCCCCCAATATATACTGACCCAGAAACCGGCCAGACTGGCGTCGATGCCGCGTGATTCAGTGAATAGGCTGAACGACCACTGCCCCGCGCTCACTTCCAGACCGGCATAAAGCGCAAAAACCGCAATCCCGATCCATACCAGCGGCAGGCGCAGGGTCTCGGCGGTGGTGGCCGGTTTAATCGTCGAATCTGTTTCCAGAATTGGCTGCCGCCAGTGTGTAAGCGTCGTCACCAGGCCGATAACGATGCTGAATTGGGCCAAACCGATAGCCAGATACCCCCAGCGCCAGTCCAGATCGAGACTGAACAGCGCGGTCATCAGCAGCGGGCTGATGGTCGCACCCAGGCCAAAGCAGGCATGGAGCCAGTTCATCAGGCGCGTGCTGCGAAAGCCGGAGACATAGGTGTTCAACCCGGCATCGATTACACCGGACGCCAATCCGGCACTCAACGCCAACACGATCACGACCTGATACGATGGAACCAGGAAAATCAAGCCAAAGGCAATACCCCGCAGCAAAAACGCCAGCAGCAGCGCCATACCAATTCCCAGACGGCGCACAATGGTACCACTGTTGAAGGTCGTAATCAGAAAGCCAGTGGTCATCGCCAGCAAATAGGCACCGACTGCGCCCTGGCTGAGATCGAATTCATCACGAATGGACGGCCATGCCAGCCCCAGAATTCCTTCAGGCAATCCCAGAACGACAAAGCCGAGAAATGCAACAATAATGGTTGGTTTCACTCGACTGAAACGATAGACCTTTCGTATGGAGATAATCAACGGATGTTCGTTAGCGGAAATGAACAGTCATCTGAAGATTGCCAAACCGCAGTTCATCGCTGTCACGAATCTCGTGTGGTTCATGTGGCGGCAGGCGGATTCCGTTCAGGTGGGTGCCGTTGCTGCTTTGCAGGTCCATAATCTGAATGCGATTACCGGAGCAAACCAGCGACGCATGACGCCGGCTGATTCCTTTGTCCAGCGCATTGTAGGGCATCAGGTCCACATCCGGCATATAGGGTTCTTCCAGGTCATGGCGGCCTACGGTAAGATCGACACCAATGGTGGGATGAACAATCAGCGGTTGGGCGGCCTCCTCTATCTGCAACCAGAGTTGTTGGCCCGGCTTAAACAGAAACATGCCGATGGTCGAACCAGATGGTCGGGTGGTCGGTCGGGTACCCGGTATTGGTGACTGGATGATGCTTTGCAGTTCTTCCAATGTTGGTTCTTGAGACAGAACCGGGATAGCACGTGTGGAGGTCGAAGGCCGGCTACTGGTCAGCGGCGACCCGCAGTCTTCGCAGAAAAGCACGCCAATCCTGTTTTCAAAACCGCAGAAAGAACACTTATTTGTGTCTGCCATAATTGTGCCTGGTCAATGCGTCTCCCAATATCATCATAAATCAAGAGTGGCTGTGGATCAATTAATGTTCCAATGCTTTCGTAATGAATTCGGCAACATGCACAACACGACGAGGGGATTGGTGGCGGCTCAGCCCCCCGTTGATCTGCGCCATACAACCCGCGTCGCCGGTCAGGATCGTATCGGCGTCAATTGTCTCAATGTTGTTCATCTTGTTTTTGAGCATCGCCCCGCTAATCTCCGGCATCTTAACCGAGAACAACCCGCCAAAACCGCAGCATTCATCGGCACCCGGTAGATCAATCACGGTCACACCCTCAATCGTTTCTACCAGTGACCGTCCCTGTGTCTCGATCTGCCCCAGACGCAGACCATGGCAGGCATGATGGAAAGCGACCGTTGTCGGCGACACATGGCCGCCCAGATCGATGATACCCAATCCATCCACCAGATACTCGGTCAATTCCCAGGTGATACTGGCGACCCAGTACGCTTTTTCGCGCATGGCCGGATCGTCCTCGAACAACGTCGGGTAATAGTGCTGGATCATTGAGGCACAGCTCCCCGATGGCACAACGACCAGGTCGGCTTTGCTGAATGTATTGATGAAATGCCGGGCAACCTGACGGGCGTCATTCCAGAAACCGGCATTAAACGCTGGCTGACCACAGCAGGTTTGCGACCGGGGAAAGGTCGTCTGGACTCCGATATGGTCAAGTAGTTTGACGGTGGCGATACCCACCTGCGGGAAAATGTGATCGACCATGCAGGTAATGAACAATGATGCGGTTTTGTGTCGGGGTGACGGACGGATTATCTCAGTCATTATTTTCAACTTTATGTGACGTTCTCCAACGATTATATCTGATGGTTGTGGTTTTTGCTGTTCAGATTTACACTCTGCCCCGTCTTTACATCTTTATTGCATCCATACACAAGGATATCCCTTGCTGCTGCATATCGTCTTTATCATCCTGGGACTCGTTGGTTTGTTCATTGGCGGTAACTGGCTGGTGCGCGGTGCGTCCCGGCTGGCCCGGTCATTTGGTATCTCGGCGCTGGTAGTCGGGCTGACCGTTGTCGCGTTTGGTACTTCCACCCCCGAACTGCTGGTCAGCATCAGCGCCGCGCTGTCGGAGACCAGCGGCATTTCCATCGGTAATGTCATCGGCTCCAATATCGCCAACATCGGCCTGATCCTGGCCGTGACCGGCATCATTTACCCGGTCGCCGTCCAGGTCACCCTGCTCAAACGCGAGATACCCATTCTGCTGCTCATCACCATCGCCACCGCTGCCCTGGTCCATGACGGCAGTGTCAGCCGTATCGATGGTTTGATCCTGATCGTCGGGCTGATCCTGTTCAACATCGGCATGATTTATTTTTCGCACCGTGACCGCATCAACGGCAACCACACCGATGAGCAAAACGATGAGCCGCTTCTTGAGGCCAGCCAGCGCCTGCGTGAGCTTATGCGCATCATGGCCGGACTGATCCTGCTGGTCATCGGCGCACGACTGACGGTGGATGGTGCAACCGCCATTGCCCGCGACCTGGGCGTGAGCGAACTGGTCATCGGTGTGACGCTGGTCGCCCTGGGGACGTCGCTGCCTGAACTGGCGACCTCGGTGATCGCCGCCCTCAAAAAACAGAGCGACATCGCCATCGGCAACGTGGTCGGCTCCAATATCTACAACCTGCTGGGCATCCTCGGCATCACTGCCCTCATTCGTCCCATCGAGATTCCGGCAGCCAACCTGGATGAAGTCCGCGTGGATGGTGGCATCATGATTATCTTCACCATTTTGCTGCTGCCGCTGGTCATCAACCGGGTGTTGAGCCGGCGCGAGGGGGTGTTTTTGCTAAGCTGCTACATTGTCTTCACGGGCTATGTCTTCCTCAAGTAGACCGCCGCTGTACGAATTTGGTGGCAGCGGCCCGGTGATCCATCTGGCCGTCGCCAACGGATTCCCACCGCAGACCTACCGGCCCTTGATGGACACCTTCACCCGGACGCACCGTGTCCTCAGCCTGCCACCCCGTCCGCTGTGGCCGGACGAGACTCCCCCCGACCATCTGGTTAACTGGCGCGACAGCGTCGCTCAGGATTTGCTCGCCGGTCTGCATGTCTACGATTTGCGCGATGCGGTCGCTATCGGCCATTCTTTTGGCGGCGTCGCGACGATGATCGCCGCCATCAGCGAGCCAGAGCGCTTCCGTGCCGTCATTCTGCTGGACCCCACCATTCTGCCGCATTGGGCCATGTGCAGCATCCGCGCCGCCCGTTTCCTCCGCTATGACCGGGCCGAGTTTCTAGCCCGCCGTGCCGAGAAACGCCGTTTCCATTTTGCCAGCCACGACGAAGCCTTCGCCTATTTCCGTCCCAAAACGCTCTTCGCGGACTGGTCCGATGAGGCGCTCCGGGGCTATGTGGAGACAATGTCGTCTGATGAAAGCGGTGTCACACTGGCCTGGTCACGCGAGTGGGAAGCCTATATTTTCCGCACGCTTTACACTGGCTCCTGGCGTGATCTGCCACATCTGCGCGACAAAATGCCGCTGCTGCTGGTACGTGGTGAGACCAGCAACACGCTGTTTCCGCGTGCTGCCAACCACATCCGCCGCATTCTACCGGAAATGGACTACGCCGAGATTCCCGGTCACGGCCATCTGTTCCCCCAATCCGCGCCAGAGGCCACATACCGCATCCTTCATGATTGGCTAGCCAGACTCTAAGCCTGTAGTGGCGTATACTTCATCCAACCCTAATGTACGTACAAAACGTTCAATAAACCCTGAATGCTCTTAATTATCCTTAACATCGGTCTCGTATACGCCTCATGTGCTGCTGGCATTCTTCACTTTGCAACAACTTATCACGTATGAACAAGGAGTTCACAATATGCGTAAAGTAGCCGTATTCTTCACCATGCTTGCCCTGCTGGCGCTGGCGGTTGTCCCCGCTTTCGCTCAGGAGGAGACCAACACCATCGCCGACATCGTTGTCGCCAGTGCCGAAGGCGATCCGGCGGAATTCTCCATTCTGCTGACCGCTGTCCAGGCCGCTGATCCCGCTGTCCTCGAGGCCCTGGCCGATCCGGAAGCTGAACTGACCGTTTTCGCCCCCACCGACGCCGCTTTTGGCGCGCTGATCGAGGCACTGGGCGAGGAAGCCTTCAGCGAAATCGTGGCCGACACCGAATTCCTGACTGAAATCCTGCTCTACCATGTTGTGGATGGTGCGGTGATGTCCAGCGATGTCGTCGGCCTGCTGGAAGAGAATGAAGGCATGTTCAGCGTCGAAACCCTCCAGGGTCAGTATTTCGACGTGATGCAGGACGAAGATGGTAACATCATGATTGATGAAGCCATGCTTAACCTGGAAATGGTGGACATCGAAGCCGATAACGGCGTCGTTCATGTCATCGACAGCGTGATCCTGCCCGTCACCGATACCATTGCTGATGTGGTCGTGGCCGCTGCCAGCGATGAAGAGGCCGCTGAGTTCACCCTGCTGCTGGCCGCTGTACAGGCCGCTGATCCCGCCGTCCTGGAGACTTTGGCCGATCCGGAAGCGACCCTGACCGTGTTCGCCCCGACCGACGCTGCTTTTGAAGCCCTCGGTGAAGAGACTCTGACCGCCGTTCTGGAAGACACCGAATTGCTGACTGGTATTCTGCTTTACCACGTCCTGGGTGATGTTGTGTACTCCGGCGACCTGGTGGCACTGCTGGAAGACAATGAAGGCATGATCGAAGTCGAGACCGCCGGTGGCCCTGCTGTGAGCTTTGAAGTCACCGACGATGGTGTCTTCATCAACGATGCCGAAATCATCATGACCGACATCGAGGCCTACAACGGTGTGATCCACGTCATCGACGCCGTGATCCTCCCGCCGGAAGAGTAAACCGACTGTAACGGCTCACATTTTCTACTACCGAATCGGCCTGTGCAAAACAGGCCGATTTTGCTATTATCGGGGAACATGGAGGGGTAGCATAGTCTGGCCTAATGCGCTCGCCTGGAACGCGAGTACGGTTAACCGCCGTCGTGGGTTCGAATCCCACCCTCTCCGCACGATA
>CAYQJO010000089.1:0-12926 GCA_964417785.1 uncultured Anaerolineaceae bacterium
GTAAGGCAGAGCTCTGCAAAAGCTCCATTCACCGGTTCGAATCCGGTCGTCGCCTTCGGGTATCCTCGTGATACCCGTTTTTATTTGGGAGACCAGAATGGCCGAAAAAAAAGACAAGACCGGCCCCAAAAAGGACCGGCCCCCGTTACCGAATTACACGTTAGCCACTGTCTGCCCCGCCTGCAATACCCCGACCTATCGTCTGGCGTGTAAGGTGCGCTGTCCGCGCTGCGGATTTATGTGGGATTGCAGCGAACTCTAGCCGCCCATGAACTGATCCATAAAGTCGTCACAATCGTGCAGCGACTCGCGGATTTCCGGCATATGGTCGCGGATATACAGCAGTGCGACCCGGATTTGTGGGATGGTGATGAGATGGCGGGCTGCAATCTCGTGCTGAGACATCCCCATTAACTCGTGCCAGCAGTAAATCTGCTGCAACGTGACCTTGCATCCCGGAATGGCAAGGGTACCATCGGGCTGCCGGACAACATGTGGGACCGTTTTTTGAGTCATGACATAGCCCCCGCATTACTTTTGTATTTATTATACTACAAATTTATGCGGAGGCGGATGAGTTTAGAGATATTGCACATGTGCGTTGATGGCTGGATAGCCGGCGACCCACACTTTGGCGGATCGCCGAACCGGTGAGACTTCGTAGATCAACAGAGCCGGCAGGCTTTCTACGACGAAATCATGTTCGCGTACTTTGAAATACGGCGGCATGGATTCGTCGCTGAAAATCTGTTCTCCGTCCACGACCAGCGCCACTTTGATCGTCGGGATCAGGTAAACCGTCGATAACCAGATATCGACCTTGATGTGATGCGCATTGTCCAGGTTGAATACCGCATTGGCACTAAACCCACCTACCAGAGATTGTCTGGTGACTTTCAGGTCTCCTGGCTGCACGGACGGCTCCTTTTACCGTATTTCAGTCGTTGAGCTTCGCTTTAGCCGCGTAGGTCACCATATTGACGATCCCCATCAAGCCCTGACCTTTGCCCATGGCAACATCCTTACCGAAAATCTGGAATACGATGTCGTTGGGTACACTTGCCACCGCCTCCAAAGGCTGTCCCGACAACGATTCACCCAAAATCACACTCATCGCCATCGCAGAAAGCCCCTGCGGGTTAAGCACATCGAAGTAGTAGGTCTGGGTCCCATCCGCTCGATCCAGCGCCCAGACGTAGGCGTCCGATTCACAGTACACCACATGATTCTCCTCCGGATGGGGTGCTTCAGAGATGTCCGGCAGCACTTTGACCTCCGCAAAACGGTCAGCCACGTCGATCAAATATTGTGCGCGTTCGTTGCGATCCGTGATGAACGAGAAGTCTTCCAGGATTTCCTGCAACTTCTGCGGTAATTCAGCCATAATACCCTCGACTATTCAGCGGACCGGGCAATCGGCACACCGACCGAGTTACCCCACTCCGTCCAGCTTCCATCGTAGTTACGCACGTTTTTATACCCCAAAAGATAGCGCAGTACAAACCATGTGTGGCTGCTGCGCTCACCGATGCGGCAGTAGGTCACGATGTCGTCGTCCGGTTTCAGGCCGATTTCGTCGGCGTAAATGGCGCGTAGATCGTCAGCGCCTTTGAAGGTGCCGTCGTCGGGATTGGCGGCACGGCTCCAAGGGACGTTGTTGGCACCGGGAATATGACCGCCGCGCAGCGTACCTTCCTGCGGATAGTTGGGCATATGCAGCAGTTCACCGCTGAACTCGCCGGGGCTGCGCACATCGACCATCGGCTTATTGCCTTTGACATGCTGCAACACCTGATCACGGAAGGCCCGGATGGCAGTGTCGTTACGATCCGGCGCGGTATATTGTGTGGCCGGGTAGGTCGGCACATCGCGGGTCATCTCGCGTCCCTCCTGCTCCCATTTGAGGCGACCGCCATCCATGACTTTCGCTTTCTCATGGCCGAAAAGCTGGAACACCCAGAAGGCATAGGTCGCCCACCAGTTGTTTTTGTCGCCGTAAAAGACAACCATCGTGTCGTTGGTAACACCGATCCGCGACATCAGGTCCTCGAAACCGGCCTTATCCAGGTAATCCCGCACAACCGGATCGTTGAGGTCGGTCGTCCAGTCCACCTGGACCGAACCCGGAATATGGCCGGATGGATAGAGCAGCGGGTCTTCGTTAGATTCAACGATACGCACATTTGGGTCATCCAGGTGTTGCGCCACCCAGTCCGTCGAAACCAGCACATCCGGACTGGCGTAACCACGATTAGCAATCTCAGTCATTACACACACACTCCTTATCACTAAATATAAAACGAGCCAACCCGGATGGGTTGGCCCTTACATTGCATACGATAGCGTCCGGTCTATAGACCTGACCTCAGAGCCACACATCCGGTGGGTGTTGGCAGAAAACAACAACACGGAATCATCACTCTGGTCATCATAATCGGTACGTTACCATATATTACGCATAAATGCAATCATCCAGCGCTGCGAATTTCACCATTGGGCGTAATATGCAATGTCTCGTCAACATTGACCAGCCGTACCGAGCCAGGTGTCAATTTGAGGATGAGATAGGTATCGTGTGGCAGACGCACGGTAAAACGTACACTCGATAGACTGCCAACCACCACCCGCCGCCGTGCAGCGATATATACCCCGGCCTCGTCCTGCTCAGTGGCGATGCGCCAGCCAAATGCCCCCTGGAGATTGGCCTCGACTTCGATCATAGGGCGGGACCAGCGCACAATCTCGACATCGGCGCTCTCGGATTGCAGATAAAAGGTCAGCGGGCCGGTCACGGCGAAGTGGTAGGTCTTTTTGTGCTGCGCGATGTCACGCACCGTCGATGCCGCATCCAAAAATTGCCAGAGGGTACTCAACTTCTGCATCAGCGCTCCTTTGATCTATCAACGACATTGTAGCGCATTTCTCATTGACGGGGGATGTTTCCTCATGCATGATATGCGGCGTCCACCTGACGGAGAAATGCCAACATGAGTGACAAACCTGAAATCCTGCACGAAGACCTGTCTCGCCCTAAAACACCGCTTGAGTATTTCCGGTTGTTCTTCAGTGGGTTCGCCATGGGGTCCGCTGACATCGTTCCGGGTGTTTCCGGTGGGACAATGGCGTTTATCCTGGGTATCTATGAGACTCTGATTAACGCGATCAAGTCCTTCAACCTGACCGCCATGCAGATTGCGCTGAAATTCGACGTTCAGAAGCTGCTGGATTACATTCCATTCCGCTTTTTGATCGCGCTGGGCCTGGGTATCCTGGCGGCGATTTTCATGCTGTCGTCACTGCTGCATGATCTGCTCAACGAACAACCCACGTTTCTGTTTGCCTTCTTCGCCGGTCTGATTGTCGCTTCGATTGTCGCTATCGGCGTCAAAGTTCAATGGACGCCACAAGCCATCGCCGCCGTGACGGTGACGACGGTGGCGGCCTTTTTCCTGGTCGGCATTAACGCACCGGAAGGCACGACGGTGGAACAACTGGTAGACGCACTCCGTCACGATGAGGACACCACCCAACTCCAGGCTGATCTCATCCTGGAACTGGAAAACGCCGGTTATGGCGACGCCGAAAATCAGGTCAATACGCTGGTCAGCGGCGTCCAGGCTGAAGACGATGTGACCGCGCTGGAAAATGAGATGGTCGAGTTCATCGAGGAAAACGCTGAATACGAAGCATCGGACCCGGTCACACTCTTTTTCAGCGGGATGGTCGCCATCTGCGCCATGATCCTGCCCGGTGTATCCGGGTCATTCCTGCTGCTGGTCATGAACCAGTATGAGGCTGTTTTGGGCGCGGTCAAAAACCTGGACATCCTCAGCTTGATGGCCGTCGCCGCCGGTGCCGCCATCGGTATCGCCGCCTTCTCGCGGGTCATTAGCTGGCTGCTGAAGAACTACGAAAACGTCACCGTCGCTGGTCTGGTCGGCTTCATGATCGGTGCCATGCGCCTGATCTGGGACGAGGCGGCACGCGGTATCACCATTATCAGTGACAGCGGCAGCCTTGCTGGCAGTCAAATCATGATAGTTCTGGCGCTGATCGCTGCCGGCTTCGTGCTGGTCAGTTTGCTCGACCACATGCAGTCCCGCAGCAACCCGTTCATCCGTCTGTTCTGGCGTGCGGGACCGGCTGTGGACGACATCAGCGAGAAAGCCGAAGCACTGGACTAAGGCGCAACGGTGTAATCCCCGCACGGCTACTGAAGCAAATCAAGCCGTGCGCCCTTAAGTAACAAAAGTTCAGGTCATCCCATCGAGACGGATGGTGAAGCATGTTCCTTCTGCGGGTACGCTCTCGACGGTGTATTGTGCGTCCACCAAATCGAACACCCCGAGCGCAATCGGCACGCCCAGTCCACTGCCTTTGAACTCGCGAACCACATCGTTATCGGCGCGGTAGAAGAGTTCGCCCAGATGGCCGAGTTCTTCGGGCGTCATGCCACAGCCGTTGTCCTCAATGGTCACAACCAGCGTATTGTCATCCGCCCGACCGCGTACCACCACCTCTGTACCATAGCGCAGGCCATTTTCCACCAGCTTGTTCAAAGCCAGCGCCAGCAGTTCGCCATCGGTGTTGAGCAGAGGCAGCCCACCGGCGACATCGACGGTGAACTGGCGGTCCAGTTCACGCGCCAGCGGTTCCATCTCCCGTTCGACCATCATGGCGATGTTCTTGAACATATCCATCTTGGCGTTGACCAGCAGCGTCCCGGTACGCAGCTTGTTCATGATACCGACATCGCTCAGCAATCCCTCCATACGCTTCGTGTTGGTCCGAATCACCTGCAAAAGCTGGTCCTGCATCTCGCTCAACTCGCCGGCCATGGCCGGGTTATTCAGCAGGTCGGCATAGCCCTTGATAGACGCGAGCGGGTTTTTGAGATCGTGCAGCGCTGTACGAAAGAACTCGGCATGGTCGGATTCAGCGTCAGCCAGTAATGCCTGGACGGACTCGATCTGGTCGGGCGTCGGGGTGGTTTCCAGCATGACATTCAGTACGGCCCTGGCTTGCTGCATGGGCTTCGACATCGGGTATCATCTCCAATAGTTTTCGACCAGTACGCCCTGTCGGCTGACATAGCGGCGCATACTGGCTTCCATGTCGTTCAAATCGCGCCAGAATGTGCTGATCTGGGAGCGGTGACAGGCCACCGCCTGCACCCTGGCCTGAAAATTTACCTCGCTCAGGCTGACGGATTCGGGCTGTAGATTCAGGGATTGTGGTCGGTTGTGTTCAGCATAAGGGTATTCTTCGTAGTACCGCACATGGGCGAACCGCTTACCCCAATCGTAAACCAGTTGATGATCGACATGGTTGCCGATTGCCAGCGGCACATATATCTGTTGGGCTGGCGGCGGTTGGTACTGTTGCAACCAGTCACGCGCCGGGTCTTCGGGATCGACGTCACCAAATAAATCGTCATCGCCATAAGGATACAACACCCGCTGACCCGCCGTGCGATATACGCAGTCGGGTAAGTCAAGATGGATCACATCAGCACCGAGAAGACGAGCGGCATCGCGGTCCTCCTGGCGGCGGAGCGCCACCGGACTGCTCCCAGCCTCCCAGCGCTGGTGCAGTTCGTGGATCAACGGGCTGTCCGGCAGTGGATCGGGCGGATCGCCAGCCATCACCGTGAGAATCGTGACTGACTCACCGGCAGACGTCAACTGGTGGATCAAACCGCCGCAGCTTAAAACAGCGTCATCCAGATGTGGTGAAAGGAAAAGATGCATTGGCAATCGCCACACTAAACGAGAATTTACTGCCCTGGCCTACGGTACTCTCGATCTCGACACGGCTGCCCATCTGCTCGACCAGACTTTGCGTAATCGAAAATCCGAGACCGGTACCCGGCTGTGATCGAATGAACTGGTCATCCGCCCGCCAGAATTTGGTCCCCAGTTTGGCGATTTGCTCAGCAGACATACCGATGCCGGTATCTTCCACTACAAAGCACACCCGGTCGCCATCTTGATAAGCGCGGAAGGTGATCGTGCCACCATCCGGGGTATATTTATAGGCGTTGCTGATGAGATTGATGAGAATCTGCAACAGCCGGTAATAATCGACCCAAAGGTCCGGCAGCCCTGGCACAATGTCTTCTACAAACTGATGATTGTGGGCCGTGATCTGCGGCAGCACACTGTCTTTGACCGCCTGGACCACCCCCTCAACCGAGACCGTGATCTCGTCCATGAAGAAATGGCCGCTTTCGATACGGCTGATGTCGGCCAGATCAGAAACGAGAATTTGCATCCGTTCGACGGTGTTGCTAATGTGGCCGAGGTACTCAATCTGCTGCTCATTGAGGTCACCCAACATCAACATCAAATCGGCATAGCCTTTGATGCCGGTCATGGGCGACTTGAGATCGTGGGCCACAATACCGACAAACTCACTTTTGGCTTTATCAGCGTCCCGGACCGCCGCGTATAAACGGGCGTTTTCGATACTCACAGCGGCCCGTGCCACCACGCGCTCCACCATATCCTGTTGTTCTTCGCTGAAGGGCTGCCCGTCCACCAGCACTACAACCCCGACCACATCGGTCTCACGCCGGATCGGGACCAGCAGCGTATCACCGGCATTAACCGTTTGGCCGGATCGCATCACTTCGTGGCAGGCGGGAAAAGTCTCGGTCAGGCTGGTGATGGTGCGATCCACTACACCGTAACTATCGACAGAGTGAAGCGCATCCCTTTCCACCAGGCCCAGATACCCACCGCTGGCACCAGCCAGACGGCAGGCCCATTCCAGCGTAATCGCCTTCGCCCGATCCGCATCCAGCGTTTCACTCAACTGAAGATCGACACGACGCAGTTGGCGCAGTTGATCAATACGGCTGCTCAGGGCTTCGTCGGTGGCAGCAAACAGTATGGCATTATCCAGCGCCATCGCTGCCTGCGATGAAAACGCATCCAGCGCATCCAGATCACTTTCGTGGAACAGGCCGGCGGTCGCCTGACTGTCCACATAGGCCACACCGATCACACTACCGCGCACCCGCAGCGGCGATGCCATAATGCTGCGCAGCGATTGGGCGACAATACTGGCAGTCCCAGCAAAACGGGGGTCTTCGGTGGCGTTGGTCGTCAGAATCGGCATCCCGGAGTCGATCACCTGATTGGCAACCGTGCGGCTGTATCGGAAATCGTCACTCCCGATGGTCTGTTGGTCCAGATTACGCGCTGCCTGGACAGTCAGACCGCCGTCGTCATCGCGCAGCATGAGGAAACCGCGCTCAGCGCCAGTCAACTGGATGATGGCATCCATCACCTGATCGAGAACCGTCTGCAAATCGAGCGAGGACCCCAACACCCGGCTGACATTGTAAAGTGCCTCAAAACGATGTGCCTGTGACCGTTGTGCCTGAAGCTCAGCCACACGCAGGAGCAAATCATCCAGCTTATCCAGTTGTCTCACCAGGAAATCGCCATCCAGCCGTTCAGCGTTGACCTGACTCTTCACCAGACGCAGATTATTACGCAAATTGGCAAGTTCAATTTCGGTGAAGTTGGTCATATCTCGTTCTCTTGAAAATAGTCGCAGTGGGCGGTCAGCGGACACTGAGAACACAAAGGCACACGCGCCTTACAGGTATCACGTCCGTGTTGAATCAGATGGATATGGAAAGCGTAGTAATCGTCCGGCGGGACAATCGCCTCCATAATCGGGTGGGCTTTCTCGGCGCTGACCTTCTGGGGCAAAAATCCGATGCGTTTGCCCACCCGATGGACATGCGTATCCACCGGGAAGGCCGGCAGGTTGAAGGCAAAACACAGGACGATGGCCGCCGTTTTCGGTCCGACACCATCCAGGCTGACGAGCCAGTCACGAGCTTTCTCAATGGGCAAATCGCGCAGAAAATCAATGCTGTATTCGCCCTGCTGGTCCTTGATCGTCCGCAGCACCTTCTGGATACGCGGTCCCTTCTGGTTGGCGAGTCCTGCCGGTCGGATCACGTCAATTAGATCGTCGGTTGGTGCATCAACCACCGCCGCCCAGGTAGGATAGTGAGACTTGAGCGCATGAAACGCCCGGTCACGGTTGTTGTCGTTGGTGTTCTGGCTGAGGATACAACTTACCAGTTCATCCATCGGCGATTGACCGGGCCGCCAGATCAATGTCCCATAGACATCGTTCAGGATTTGCGCAACCGGCTCGTATTTAGCTTTCTGGTGTTCGTCAATGATTGTCATATTTTAATTTTACGCAGTATTCACGGTTCAGGGCAAGCGCACACTTCTTAATGTACCAAGATAGCGGGCATTGGCGATGCGCTCCAACCGGCCATCTTCCAGGCTGACTTTCCAGGTGGCGTCCTGTGTCGGGCTGGTAAAGATGACCCTGGCATTGTCTTCGGTCCAGGCAACAGGACGGACGAAGGTCGTGATATTGGTCGTCAACACCTCCTGCGTCAGCGTGCGCAGATCAACCAGCACGAAAATCGTCTGGATGGACTGCGACAGCCGCTCAACGTCGCTGATGCGAGCCAGTGCATAGATCGCGTAATTGCCATCATCGGAGATCATCACATCGCCGCCAGTGTCGTAATTATTGAGCCGCAGCGCCGGGACCACCTGGTCGACACCCGACACCAGATTGATGACATGCAGATCAAACGCCCGCAAATCGGTTGTCAGGCGCAAACGCAAAAACGAATTCTCATGGAAGGCTGCCCCGCAGATGCAGTTCCCCTGCTCACCAGGCAGGAAGGTTTTCTCACCGCTTTCCAGGTCCAACGCGAAAATGCCGACATACTGGTTGAAAGCCAGAAAGCGGTCGATACCGTCGGGATGGGCGTCCATATACAGAATCGTGCCATCGGCGCTGAACGCCAGCGGCAAGGCGCGGAGAGCACTGCCGGTCTCGTCGGTTTCCGTGAACACCAGCCGGGAGTCGGCCCCGTCCAGCCCGGCGACATAGGTGCGCGTCGCCAGCCGGTCCTGACTATCGATGAATGTGGTTGTCCAGGCGATTTGATCCTCGCCCACATGCCAGTCGATTCGCCGGTCACCGCTGCGCATCTGGATGAAAGGATGCGGTGTGATGCTGCCATCCGGTGTCGCCACCATGACCTCACGGCGACCGGGATCGTAAAATAGGATGCCATCGGGCATCACCGTGTACCGCTCGCCGCTGGTCGGCACCACCGTTTCTTCGCCCGTCAGCAAATCGACAAAGACCAGCTCGGTGTTCTGAAGCAAAAAGACATCGTACTGTGCCTCAGCGGGTACCAGCAGCAGGAGCAGCAGCACAACCAGCCAGTTCAACCCAATGCCTCCACCACCAACGGTAGGATCTCACCGGACGGCCCATCGAGTTTGAGATCGGCAATCCGGGTAATGGCGGAGTAATCGGGGTTTACCTCGATGATTATGGCCCCGGCCCGTCGGGCATAAGACGGCAGCGCGGCAGCCGGTGTGACTAATCCCGATGTTCCCACCACCAGCATGACGTCGCAGCGTTCACTGATCTGCACCGCCTGATTGAGCGTGGCTTCCAGCAGCATCTCACCGAACCAGACCACATCCGGGCGCACGTAAGCACCACAGTACGGGCATTTCGGCGGTACGCTATCGCTCTCAAGCTGAGTCAGGTCCACTATAGTTGGATCGCCCTGGCAGTTGTCGGCGCATTTACTCTGGGCAATGTTGCCGTGCAGGTGAATGACCTTCTGGCTGCCCGCCTGTTCATGCAGATCATCTACATTTTGCGTGATGATCCAGGTCTGGGGCAAGCGGCGTTCGATCTCGGCCAGCGCATAATGGCCGGGGTTGGGCCGCGACTTGCGCACCATCTCCCGCCGCCATTCATACCACTCCCATACCAATCGGGGATTCTGGCGAAACGCCTGGGGCGTGGCAAGCTGCTGCGGATCATACTGCGCCCACAGTCCGTGCTGTGCTTCACGGAATGTCGGCACACCGGACTCTTTGCTCACCCCGGCTCCGGTGAGGACAGCGATTTCCCCGGCGGCACGGAGCCACTCGGCGGCTTGTTTAGCGGACATTCAATTTACTCTCCGGTACTACCCATATACAACGCTCACGCTATATACTACTACGTGGCAGAAATTAGAGGTACGGACAACGCATGATGAAGTATCTGATTGCCGGGGTGGTGTCCCTGGCGTTGATCGTCGTCATCGCAGCCATAGATGCAGAAGAACTGGAATGTGCGCTGACCACCGGTCACACTCCCTGGGAAAACGCAAGAATCGTGTGGCAGGAAGATGAGTTGGTCGTCCTGGCAGCCGGAGCGCACATTTTTTCATTGCCAGATTATGCCTACACCTACTACAGTTGGGACGATCCCCGATCCGAGCCTTACAGCGAGACAGACGACACACTCATCTCTCCCGACGGCACACTCATGGTGGACAACTTCACCCGCTACAGCCAGCGGACGTTGTATATCAAGGATCGTGAAGACACGATCATCCACCGCTATTCAGATGACAGTCCACAACCTGGACCGGTCGCGTGGTCACCGAACGGGAGCCAACTGGCCTTTGTTTTCCACCAATCCACCGAGTTTTCCCAGATCGTGCAGGAGTATGTGGGCGGTCTGGCGGTGATGGACATCACCAATGGCGACGTGACCCCGCTGTTTCATCCCGACGGTTATATCCAGACATCGGTCGGCTATTACCAGTTCCACTGGTCGCCGGATAGCAGCAAGATCGCCTTCCTCGGTCGCTCGCCGGTTCGCTTTCACGACACCCTTTATATTGCCAATTTAGACACAGACGAGATCAGAAGCTATGGTGCAGTGGACCCCATCTCATCGCTGTTCTGGATGCAGGACGGCGCGGCCATCCTGTTCTCGGTCAGTGACCGCATGCACCTGTTGGATGTGACGACCGGAATCACACGGAAATATATTGACGGGCGCAAGCCAGCAGTCTACGCCGGTCAAATCGCTTATCTGACCGGCCACGCTTGCAAAACGAATCTGGTGGTGGCTGACATCAACGGGGAAAATGCCCGGACGGTATATACCTTTGAATCCTGACATTCTCACAGAATTATAAGGTAATGCTCCTTGTGGTCTGTTTCACAATCGTTACGCTGCATCTGTCGCAAGTGCAATGAGGGTACAACGCCATGATCACACTGGCTGCAAAACTGACCGACCACCTGGAACACTTGTGGGAAGACGTCATCATGAAGCGGGCCGCCGGGAGCATCCTGGTGGTGGCCTATCTCGCTGTTATCCTGTTGATCGAGATCAACCGGCAAGGCTTGCTGCCCGATTCACTGGGCGCATCGCTCCCTGCCAACCACTTCTACGCGGTTGAAGTCGCCTTCACGCTGCTGTTGTTCACCGAGGTGGTGAGCCTCATCTTCGGCTTAACCCGGTCGTTTTCCCGTTCCATCGGCATCCAGCTCGAAATTCTCTCTCTGATCTTGCTGCGCGACACCTTCAAGAAATTCACCGATTTCAGCGAGCCGCTGGAATGGGAGCAAATCGTGAATTACGTCGGCCCGATGATCGCTGACGCCCTGGGTGCGCTGACGATCTTCTTGATTCTGGGCCTGTATTACCGGATGCAGAAAAGCCGTCCGATCACAGAGGATGAAGTGGAACAGGCGGAGTTCATCGCATACAAGAAGCTGATTGCGTTGGGGCTGGTGTTCGTGTTCGCCCTCATCGGCATCGTGGACCTGTACCGTTTGTTAGCTGGATTGGAGACCTACCCGTTCTTTGAAAGCTTCTACACCGTGCTGATTTTCACCGACGTACTCATGGTCTTGTTATCGCTGCGCTACAGCAACAGCTTCGCGGTAACCTTCCGGAACTTCGGGTTCGCCGTCGTGACCGTGTTCATCCGGCTGGCGTTGATCGCCCCGACACTGGAAAGTGTCGCACTCGGCGTCGGCACGGCGTTTTTTGCACTGGCGATGTCCTACGCTTACCAACAGAACGGCGAACAGATCATCGAACACAGCAAGACCAGCACCCAGGAACTGCACTCCTACGCTGCAAATACGGAAGGTAGCTAAGCCGCTCCTGTGATAAAATGGACCTTGTTAGAGTCCCAGGGAGACTTGTTATATGCGGCGTGGTGTGCTGGTCGTGGTACCGATCGTGTTGATTGTGGCGGCAGGGGCTGTTTTCTTCCTGTTCTACCGCAGCGCCTTTGATGAGGCGGTTGACTGCGCCACACAATCGGTGCGTTGGGATTACTCTGACATTCACTGGTCGCGGGATGGATCGCAGATTGCGGTGTTTGCCCTGGGACTGGCCCCCGAAGGCTATATCCCCATCACCTTTATTTTGTCTGCCGATGGTGAAGGCGATGTGATTGAGATTGCTGGCGTGGACATCGAAGCCACCGCCGCTGACTACAATCTGGTGCAGCGTCCAACACGCGGTTGGTCGCCAGACCGCAGTCTGCACGCTTTCGGCGCGGTCCCCGGCAACGGCCAGCAGCGCCAGATATTCATCAAAGATGCCGACTGGGAAAACATTCGCCAGCTTACGCAAACCCGCTTCGACAAAGGCAAACCACAGTGGTCGCCCGATGGCAGTTTGATCGCCTTCGCCTCGGACCGGGCCGGACTCAACGCCGGTGAAGCCGATCAGGCATGGGGCGTCTCTATTGTCGATGTGCAGGGCACCAATGAACGCCTGTTGACATTGGTCACGGACGAGCCAGACATCGGTTGGATGCCAGATAGCCAACATGCGCTGTTTTCCACGCAGAACGGCACCTACCGGATCAACGTGACGCCGGTCAACGGGGAATATGTGTCGGAGTTCGTGGTGGCAGGTCGCTATCCGGTGTGGTCGCCGGACGGCACCCGTATGGTCTATCTTTCACGGGCGGCCTGTGCGCCGCAGGTGTTTGTGGCAAATGCCAACGGCAGCGACCCAGAGCGCATCTACCAGTTCGAGGGATA
>CAYQJO010000089.1:13026-16116 GCA_964417785.1 uncultured Anaerolineaceae bacterium
ACTATCCCGTTGTGAGTGCGTAACACAGCGCCGGGTTATCCTCCCGCTGCACCTCATCCAGATTGGCAACCGAGATCATGCCGTGCTGGTAGAGATATTCGATATGTGCGCCAGCTTCTTCCAGCGCCAGGATCGTCTCGTAGCCGGTCTTGCCAGGGTACATGGTCTGGGTAACGGCGTTGATGGTACATGGGCCGTTTTCGGTAATGATGTCCAGGACCCGATTAAGCTTGCGCTCGTGGCTATGACGGATCGCCTGTACCCGGTCATAGACATCGTAAATGGGGTCCTCATGCCCACCCAACGCCAGTTCGATGCCGTCGATCTTCTCCATTTTGCGCAGCGAATCCAGATAATGTCCCAGGCCGGTGTAATGGGTGATGCTCTCTGGAGCCTGGTGCGGCGTCGTCCGCGATAGAATGTGGTCGGCACATAACAAGACCTCCCCGAACTTGAGAACCACCTGTCCGGGACAGTGACCGGGCATATGGTAGACCACCATATCGGGGTAGACCGCATCCTCTTTGAGATCGAAATCTACCGGCACCGAACGGATATGCTTTTTAGCGAAGCCGTACATCTCCATCATCTGAGTGCGCTGTGGTTCATCTACACCGGCTCGTTCCAGGTAGATGCGCAGGTCTTTGGTCGCCATCACCACCCGCTCTTCGTAATTGGTGAGGACGCGCCGGTCCAGTTCATGGACACCGATGCGTGCGCCGGTCTGCTCCAACATGAACGCCACCCCACCGAAATGATCCAGATGACCGTGTGTCACCAGGATATAGGCGATGTCGCCGGGGGTGATGCTTTCGCCAAAGTCATCGCGCACGGCATCCAGACCACGCATGAGGTCCTGATTGCTCTGGTCAAAGCCGGAACCAGTGTCGATCAATGTGGGCGCGACACCGCCGAGCAGCAGATAACTGTAGGCGACGAATCCGTTGGGGAAGACCACCATCGGGATACGGTAGATACGCAAGCCGCTGATCGTGTCGAAACGCTGGATGGCGGTCATCACGAATGCTTTGGTTTATCAAAAAACGGATCGTCCGTACCCGCGCCGCGAAAGGTTTCCAGCATGAGGGCTTCGACTTCACGCGGATGTTCAATATCGAAGAAGCCCACCGGCTCTTCGTAACTGCGGGTCCGGTTCTGGCTACGACGGATGCGCGTTTCGTAGCGGAAGATCACATCCCCGCGCTCACCGTGCATACGGCGTTCCACCAGTTCGATGTCGTTCGGACCATAAGAGCGCACCGAGCGACCACTCAGCATAAGAACCCGCCGAGCGGTAATGGCATAGATCGTTCCGGGTCCATGTTTGCTCAGCGCAGTAAACACCGATGCACCGCGAAAACTCGAAAACACGGTGAAGAAAACCCCCAGCATCAGCAGCCCCATGACCACTGTAGAGATCATGGAAAGACCACCGACACTCAACAGCGCACGACGGCCCGGACGCGCAGCCCAGAGTAGGTCTTCACCTAACAGCAGTTCACTATCAATACGCTGGTGTATCTCTGATGAGATCGAATCGGATTTCATCATACATTCCTCCCTCCAGGGATTGGCCCCGCCATACTGGCCCCAACAAAGTTGCTTCAGAAAGCAAGAACGACTGACATTTCCGCAAAACCAACCCAATAACAACCCAAAAAGCGTTGATCCAAAGGATTGGTGGTTTTTTTGTACGATTCTCACATGTGATGTTTATCACACAATTATTTACGCTTCGGTGGTAGAATGGTAACATTGTACATTAGTTATCGCGCAAAACCCCAGGGAGGAGTTGCACATGAAACATAGAACCAGATTACTCTTGTTTGTCGCACTTATGATCACCGCGTTGTTGGTCGCCGCCTGCGGCGGTGACGAAGAAGAACCCACCAATACCCCGGCACCGACAGCAACAGATGAGCCGACAGCGGTCCCGACCGAGGAACCCACCGAAGAAATCACGGTGGAACCGACTGAGGAAATAACCGCTGAGCCAACCGAAGAAGTTGGTACCATCCCCGAAGAAGCCGAAGCGGCTGAGAGCTTCACAACCCTGCTGGCCGCCATTGAGGCCGCCGGTCTGACCGAAGCCCTGAGCAGTGACGATCCGCTGACCGTCTTCGCTCCCACCGATGAAGCCTTTGAGGCCCTGCTGGCTGAGTTGGGCGTCACGGCGGAAGAACTGCTGGCCCGCGAAGACCTGGCGACCATCCTGCAATATCATGTCGTCGCTGGTGAAGTCATGGCCGAGAATGTGATGGCACTTGACGGTGAAACGGTCGAGACACTGGCCGGTGAGACCATCGCCATCAGCGTTGTTGATGGCGTGGTCGTCCTCAATGACACCGTCAACGTCGTGCAGACCGATGTCGAAGCCTCCAACGGCGTGATCCATGTGATCGACGGCGTTCTGCTCCCTCCGACCGAGCCGGAAGAAACACCGGAAGTCACGACTGAGCCGACTGAAGAAATGGTCGCTACCGAGGAAGTGGAAGTCACCGAGGAAGCCACCGTCGAGATGACGGTTGAGCCGACCGAAGAGATGGAACCCACCGAAGAAGCCACCGAAGAAATGATGGCGACTGAGGAAATGGAACCCACTGAAGAGGTCGTCGCTGAGCCAATGGGTGGCGACATGGATATCGTGGCTGTTGCCGAAGATGCTGGTGATTTCAGCACTCTGCTGGCCGCGCTTGACGCCGCTGGACTGACCGAGACCTTCCAGGGCGAAGAGGCTTACACCGTCTTCGCGCCCACCGACGACGCCTTTGCGGCTCTGCTGGATGAGTTGGGCGTTACGGCGGAAGACCTGCTGGCCCGCGAGGACCTCGGCACCATCCTGGCCTATCATGTTGTTGAAGGCGCAGTCATGGCAGAAACCGTGCTGACGCTGGACGGCGAAACAGTCGAAACACTGGCCGGTGAAACCGTCGCCATCAGCATCGTTGACGGCGTGGTTGTCCTGAATGAAACGGTCAATGTTGTTCAGACCGATGTCGAGGCATCCAACGGTGTCATCCATGTGATTGATGCTGTACTGCTGCCGCCGGCTGAAGAGATGGAACCGACCGAGGAAGTCGTCGCTGAAGC
>CAYQJO010000090.1:0-15933 GCA_964417785.1 uncultured Anaerolineaceae bacterium
CACCATGTTCATAATTGAGCGAGCCGTGACACTCTTACCACAACCGCTCTCCCCGACCACACCCAGCACTTTACCCCGGCGGATCGAAAAACTGGCCCCGTCAACCGCACGGGCTACCCCTTCCGGTACGAAAAAGTGGGTTTTGAGGTCTTTGACTTCGATCAAATAATCGTTCATCTGGTAACGACCTTAAGAATATGGATCGGCAGCATCACGCAGCCCATCACCGATAAAGTTGAAGGCCAACACCGAGATCACAACGAAGATAGCTGGTGTCAATATCCAGGGATAAACCGCTACAGCCTGCAATTCCTGCGCCTGTTTGAGCAGCACCCCCCAACTGATTGCCGGAGCCTGCAAGCCCAATCCCAGGAAGCTCAACGCGGTTTCGCCCAGGATCATGCCCGGAATCGCCAGCGTCAGGCTCACCAGAATATAGCTGGCAAGCGACGGCAGCAGGTGCGACCGGATAATATAAAACTCACTGGCACCGGCCTGCCGTGCGGCCAGCACATAATCCTCATCGCGCAGCGATAAGATCAAGCCGCGAATCGTGCGAGCCAGAGTCGTCCAACCGACCAACGACAGCACAATGGTGATGGCGAAATACATGCGCGTCAGCGGCCAATCCGCCGGGATGGCCGCCGCCAGTGCCATCCACAACGGGATTTGTGGGATGGACAGGATAAACTCAATCAGGCGCTGGATCACTGTATCAACCCATCCACCATAAAGACCGGAAATCCCGCCCAGTAACATACCAATGATGAGGCTAAACCCGACGCCCACCAGACCGATGGTCAAAGAGATGCGACTGCCAAAGATCACCCGGCTGAACAAATCGCGCCCGAAATGGTCCGATCCCAGCAGGTAGACCGGTCCCACCTCACTTGTATCCACATCCGAGCTGAGGCCGAAAAAGTGGATGTCGGTCTCAATCAATCCCCAGAGTTCGTAGGGTTCACCCCGCACAAAGAAATGAATCGGATAGATTTCCTCTTTGTTCTCTACAAAGTTGCGCTGGAAGTTAACCCGGTCCACTTCGCTTTCCAGGCCGTAGACAAAAGGCGCACGCAGGCTGCCGCTCTCATCCATGACGTGAATGGCACGCGGTGGCGCATAAAGAAATCCGGTGAAGCGTTGACTCGCACCATGGGGCGCGAAGAACTCAGCGAACAACGCGATGAGATAGAAGATACCAATCACAATCAAACCGAATACGGCCAGCCGATGCTTGAAAAACTTATGCACCATCAACTGGCGCGGCGTCAGAAATTCGACGCGCTCGTCGCCCTGCTCGGTCAGGCCCGGCTCATCCCAGGGCGAGGGAATGGCATTCATGGTCTGGTCGGTCATAAGGTTGTCGCTCCTCCAAACCGGATACGCGGGTCAATCCACGCCAGTAGAATATCCGAGAGCAGTGTACCGACGACGGTCAACGTACTCAGGATCATCAGGAAACTGGCAGCCAGAAACATATCCTGCGAGATCAGCGCACCATAGAGCAGCGGTCCGGTCGTCGGAAGTCCCAGCACCAGCGCTACCAGCGTTGAGCCGGAGACAATTGTCGGCAAAATGTAGCCAATGGTGCTGAGGATCGGGTTGAGCGCAACACGCACCGGGTACTTGAACACCAACTGCCACTCTTTCAACCCTTTTGAGCGGGCCGCTTCAACATAGGGCTTGCCTAATTCATCCAGCGTGGTCGCCCGCATGACGCGCATGATACTGGCCGTGCTGGATGTCCCCAGGATCACCACCGGCAGCCACACATGCTTGAGCAAGTCGATGAACTTGGCAAAACTCCAGGGCGCATCCCGGTATTCCATCGAAAACAGACCACCGGCACCCATATCGAAATAGCGTATACCGATATACATAAAGACCAGCGCCAGCAAAAAGTTGGGGGTCGCGATCCCAATAAACCCGAACACTGTCAGGGCATAGTCTCCGGCAGAATATTGTTTGATGGCGGAGTAAATACCCATCGGAATCGCCATGATGTAGGTGAACAACAACGTGAGAACAGAGACAACCATCGTCAACGCGATACGCTCGCCCACCAGTTCGTTCACCGGGCGTTCCCAGGCAAACGACTGGCCCATATCGCCCTGGACAAAATTTGTGATCCATTTCCAATATTGGACCCAGATCGGGCGATCCAGACCATAGCGTGCTTCCAACGCAGCGATCTCGCTTTGGTCAACCACCTGACCGGTTGACGATAAATTGGCGACATAGGTGGTCAAGTAATCACCGGGCGGAAGCTGGATAATCGTAAAACTCACAATCGAGATTCCGATCAAGGTAGGAATCATGATCAGAATGCGGCGGATGATGTAGGCCTGCATAGCCGCTGTTACCTCGTCTGACTGGCGTGCAAAAGTGTGGGGGCGCAAGGCCCCCACCGTGTTAGCTTGACTTGAAGAAGAAGGTCTCCGGATGGACCGGTACCGCACGGATGACACTGAAGCCCCAGATACCCTCTTCAGGGAAGTTACGCAGGTTCTGCTTCAACACAACTGGTTTGGGGACACCGACAGTCCCCCAACCCGGCAGGTATTCCTGGAACCACTCCCACTGCACGCGGGCCTTCTCAACATGCTCTTCTACCGTCGCAGCCGCCAGCGCAGCTCGCCAGTTGGCCCACTGCTGCTTGACTTCCTCTGGCGGTTCTTCCGCCACCGGGTTGTCAGTCTCACCCAGCAGCCACAATTCCCAGGCACGACCCCACTTGGCATTGGTGATACCTGGCAGCATCAGGCGCGGGAAGTTGGGCCAGGTGATGTCGGAGATGTCGCCGTCCCACACCGTCATCTCGATCTCGTTGGCAGCGACTAGCTCCTCCAGCAGAGTCCGTTCCTGCGGGCGCTGGATCACTTCCAAACCGAGTTCGCCCCAGTATTCCGCAGCCAGTTCGATGGTCTCCTGGGCATCAGGCAGTTCAGCGTCAAACTGGATGACCCAACTCAAGCGTTCACCGTTGGGGAACAGACGGAAACCATCTCCATCGCGGTCGCCATAACCGGCGTCATCGAGCATCTGGTTCGCCATATCGGGATCGAACTGCGACCAAACCTGGTCATCACCTTCACGGAAGTATTTGGAAGACGGCCACATCGACCACTGGCGCGGCTCACCCAGACCAAAGTGAATAACCTCGTTCATCTCAGCGCGGTCGATGCCAATAGAGAGCGCCCGGCGCACATCCACATTCTGGAAGAATTCGCGCAGTTCAGGCCGCAAGGCTGTCTGGTTGGGGTAGAACAACATCTTACACGGCGTGGTCGAGTTCCACAGCAGGATACGGATGTTGGCCGCTTCGGACGACTGCTGGTAAAGCGGCAGGCTGGCAAGCTCTGACTGACGGCCCAGCATAGACATTTCACCCGCTACCAGCTTGGCATTGATGAGTTCCTGGTTGCCTGCGATCTCGATCTCGCAGCGGTCGATATAGGGAAGCTGGTTGCCTTCGGCATCGACTTTGAAGTAGTAGGGATTGCGCTCGTAGATGTGGCGCTCCGGGTTGTCGTCAACACGGATATAGGCTGTCATACCGGGTAGATCGATCTGGGCCGGGATGGTGGACCCGACACGCATACGATCCTGGAACAGTTCGATCCAGGTTTCAAAACTGGCATCAGCAACCATTGTATTAAGTTCAGTCTCGTCGGCATAGTCCGCGTGGAACTGCTTACCGTAGTGGGCAGGTCCCCAGATGCCGCCCTGTGAACCCGCGTAGAAGGCTTCTGGCAGGATCACCAGCACATACGGCTCGACAAACGACAGCTTCACGGTCAGTTCGTCGACAATCTCCATATCCATCGGCGTCCGGTCAGTGCCGACACGCCAGTCGGTCGCCGGACCAGCCGGACTGAGTTCTTCGTTATTGGCAACATCTTCCCAGTAGAAACGGAAGTCCTCGCTGGTGAAAGGTGCGCCATCCGACCACTTCAACCCTTCGCGCAGATAAAGTGTCTGCTCGGTTGCATCGGCGTTGAACTCCCAGCTTTCCGCCAGACCGGGGACAATCGTGCTGAAGTCCGGTCCAATACGCAGGATCAACTCAGTACCCATAATTGCCTGTGGGTCACCGAACAACTGATTGGGGTTGACAATCGCTACCCGCGAAATGCCGCCGTATTCGCCGATTTCTTCCAGCACCTCGACCACTTCCGGTGTGCCGGGGAGACGCTCATCGACCGGGGGCAGCATCCCGGCATCGACCAGTTCGCGCAGCATCGGTGCTTCGTTATACTGCGACTGACGCGCTACTGTATCCGGGCTGGCACCGATAACACTGTTTGCACCGGTCAGCGCTGAAACGCCACTGACCTGAACGACACCAGCAGCGGTACTGAGCGCACCGATTTTCAAAAACTGACGGCGTGAAAGACCTCTCTTGTTCATCCCTATTCTCCTTAATTAAATATACGTTGTATCTGAATCTGCTATGGATGTGGTGCGATTGTCCTCCTTGACTATCCGATCAGACATCGTAAACCCCAGAAGGGATCATACACTGGTTCAGGCATCGACTATTGAGGATACATCGATCACATATACCTGGCGCTGGCCCTCATGGGCGGAATCCAGGCACACCTTGCGACCATCCCGATTCCAACGGGGATGCAGGTCACAGCGGATCGGGCCGGTCAGTTCCGGCGGGGCATAAAAGCGCCCGATGTCGATGCGGGTGCCACTCGCCAACTCATACAACATGAGTGTGCGGATATGCTCTTCGTCCGGGTAAGTGTCGGTCATCATCCAGCGACGATCCGGCGAATACGAGCAGTGTCCGTCGACCGAGAACACCTCTTCACCGATGATCTCGATCTCACCAGTCCTGTCGGTATACAGGAAGTAGCGCATACCGATGTCCTCATGCCGCGCCCAGGCCAGCACCTGCGTCGGGCTGAACCAATCATAATGGGAGCAAAAATCGTGATCGACCAGCGCATAAAGGTCGCTGCCATCCGGATTCATCGTCAGCATCCGCGTAAACCAGTGACCGTATTCCGGACCCTGCCAGCGGTGCAAAACAGCCACACGGGTGCTATCAGTGTTGATCTGCGCATGGTTGAACCAGTGTTTGGCTCCTTCCATCGACGGCTTCGGGTGGAACTGGACCGCATCGGCCAGCGATAGCAGCAGTTTCGTTTCGCCGCTTGCCAGATCGAGGTGGTAAACACCATCTTCGGATGGAGCCATCTCATCATGGAACGGATCGGGCAAACCATCGTAACCGTAGCCGGGGCGTGTCTGGTGCAGGCGGGCGAAGTTCAGGCTGATCGCCCATTTGCCGTCGCGGCTCTGGGTGTAGATGGGGCGCGGCAAGGTGCGGGTCTCGCCGGTTTCAATATCACGAATGACGGCGACAAACCGGTCACCCTGGCGTTGATTATAATGAATCTTGCGATCCGGGTCACTCGCCAGCCATTGCAGCATAGTCGATTGCTGCCAGTTCCAGGCCGTCGTTGTGTCTAACGGCTGCCAGCGGTTGCCCTCCTCCGTATCGATCAACCCAATGGTGGCGGCATCGTCGGGGGTAGGCTGACGGTCAATGAAATCAGTTTCCAGCGCCAGCAGATACCGCCCATTACCGCTCCAGGGGAATTTATCGTAGTAGCCAAAGAAGTGATGCTTGCCGCTGGTAACGGGCTTCGCTTCAGGAAATTGGGTCATTATTTCTCCTCTGAAAAGATGAGGCGCATTAAGTAGTCTTTATATTGTATCGCCATTTCGGCGTCCTCGAAATCAGATTGGCAAAACTGGCTCTGATAATGCCGTTCGGCTGGCAGCGGAGACGGTCGCGGAACGGGTAGACCGTCGGCCATCGTCTGCGTGACAAAATCTTCAAAGCGGCCATTGTTCGTCGTACACCAGCAGGTTACATCACCAGCGATAAGTGTGGTTCCTGCCAGGCTGAGTACTTCGCTGCTATAGATGGCAACAGCGGCAGTTCCAACCTGACCAAATACCCATTGCCCCTTGAGCGACCAGTCGTCGAAGTCATAGTGCGGCCAGTAAATGGGTGATGCGCCAACCTGGACGACATCAGTGCTGTGGGTGACGGATACCGGTTCCATGTTGAAGATCCGCACATGATCGAGTTCAGCCAGCCACCGCTGCCCCACCGACACGACGCCGTACTCGCGTGTGCGATAGACCGTCCGTTGCACGCATTCGCCCACACTGCGATGGGCATCCTGCGCCGCCAGTGTCTCGCCTGGATCAATCGCAATCGCCTGGATCGGCGTCGGCACATCGTAGCCCTCCGCACATGCCAATACAACACAGGTGGCATGGTGATGGTTATATGTACCCAACCCCCACATCAGCCGGGTGATCGGACTCAGCGCGGATAGCCGCCCGTCCAGACTGAACTCGGTCGGATGCAGTGCAATGGTGTAAAGCAGCTTGTCCAGCACAACCGCCGCCAATTCTGCCACATCATCGACCAGTTCCACCAATGCAGCCAGCGCCAGGACCGTATCGGCCAGTGGACTGAGGAAGTCAAAGCCGTCAGACGCCAGGCGGTGCAGCCAATCCTCAGTCACGGCATAATCGTCATAATGGTAAATAAACGCCGCCAGCGAGCGACAGGCCAGTGCCAGCGGTTCATCACCGAGTGTCTCGTAATCCACCTGCCGCAGGACGCTGTTCATGGTGGCTGCCAGCTTGACCGGCAGTTGCTTGCCAAACCGCCCTACCATGAAGAGCAGTCCCAGCAGCGACCGTGCATCAGGCTGTTCCAGCGCATCCAGAAGGATGCGTTCCCGTATGCGTTCACCGGCAGCCAATCGTGCCAATTCACTGAAAACATCTGGTCCACGCCCGGCGGCGTCACGCAAAGCTTCAATCCGGCGGGTAGCGAGATCACCGTAATAGGTGTTACTGGAAACCCCGTTCGTCACGTAGAACGGAATCGCTCGTTCGGCTTTCAGACCGTTGTAGTAGTCTTTGGGACGTAGAATCGCGTGGTAGAACCCGTCTCTGGCGTTCAACCCCTTGCGCAGCAGCACAGTGCGATCATCCGCGCTCAGGGTTTTGTTTGATTGGGCATAGATTCGGCCTGTCTCATGCTGCATCATCACGATGATTTCGACATTATCGTCGAATTCCGGCGGCCATTCGACAGCGATCATATCGTCACTGCCGTAGACATCGCGGGTGATGCTGGCCTGAGCAAAGACTGCTTCATATTTTGCCAGACGCACCGAATCAGGCGTCTGTAATCTGTCATCTGGGAAAGTCAATTTGTTGTTCTCTAAATTTCTAATTTACTTGACGGTACAATTCATTGATGATAGCATAATCAAACTCGAATAGCTTGTCAAGCTGTCAGACAGGATGACAACTTGAAACTGGAACGCGCAACACTTGCCGAGCAAATCGCTGCCAACTTGCTTCAATACATCCGTGATGCAGGGCTGCATCCCGGCGAATCGCTGCCTTCTGAAGCGGACCTGGTGGCCGATTTCGATGTGAGCCGCCCGGTCGTCCGGGAAGCCCTCAAGTACCTGGAAGGTCGTGGTATCATCGAGGTCTCCAGTGGCAGAAGCGCGGTTCTACGGCCCATCGACGACGAACCCCTGAACAGTTATTTCCAGCTTGCTTTAATCATGCACCAGCAAACCCTTATGGAACTGCTGGAAGTGCGTCAGGGTCTCGAAGTCCAGAGTGCAATATTGGCGGCCACCCGCCACAGTGACGACGATCTGGAACAGTTAGCAGCAATCACACTTGCCATGCGTGAAGCCATGCCGGATGTCGAGCAATATGTCGAATTGGACGCCCGCTTCCATGAGACGGTCGCCGCAATCAGCCAGAACAAAATGCTGTTTCACGTTATCAAGTCCATCCGCAAGACCGTCAAAGATGTGATGTACGAGGTTCAGATACGACGGCTTGAATCGATGACCGAACTTGAACATGTGCAGCGTTTACATGAGCATATTCTGGATGCCATCGCATCCGGCGACCCCGACACAGCCGCCACCGCCATGAAAATACACTTCCAGGAGGCGACAATCAAGCTGAATGACACCAAATAAACATTTGCTGAAAAGGAGCTTTTTGCCATGCCTATTCAACTTGCGTCAGTTGCCCAAAAGATACGTGGGTGGTGTGAGGAGCGGGCCGCCAGGGACGCCCCTTACGGTACCTATCACTTCAGTGCCAGTCATGAACCCAATTTCTACGCCTCCGCCGACATCGCCATCATCCGCTGGATCACCGGCGAAGACCTCAAAACCGAACTGACACCCGACCAACGCCAGCAGTGGGCGGATGCCATCAACAGCCACCAGAATCCGGTTGATGGGCGTTACGGACCGGAGATGGGCCATCACATCTTTCATGCCAACGGCACCGCTACCAACGCCCTGTGCATCCTGGAGCATAAGTACCGCCATCCTGTCAAACTCTACGAGATATTCAACACACCGGAGCGTGTCGGTCCCTGGCTGACCCAGATTCCCTGGCGCGACCCCTGGGGCGATTCGCATCTGGTCTGGGGTGGACCCGCCCTGTGGATCAACTCCCAACACGCGACTGATGCCTGGAAGAATGCTTGCTTCGACTGGTTTGACTGGCAGCTCAATGAATTCGGCTCCTGGCCCAGGGAATTCCCTACCGATTACACCACCATCGCCCCCCACGCCAGCGACACTCACAGCAATCGCATGATTCCACTCGGATGTGCGGTCCACGTCTGGCCGCTGTACCGGCATACCGGGCGCGAGGTCCCCGGCCTGGAAGCGCTGGCCGACCACGTTATCGACTGGCAAAATTCGCAGGGCTACTGGGACCAGATTGGCAATTACGGCACGATGGACGCGCTCTACGTGTTGGCGGTCGCTATCCAAGAAAACCTGCCGCACAAATCAGTCTACGAAGACGCCCTCCGGCGCTATCTACCCCTGCACATGGACCGGGGCAAGGCAAGCTGGATCACGCTAACCGCCCATAATGTCCTCGGTTGGGCAAGCTGCATCGGGTACTTGCAGCGAGGCTTGCCAGACGAGTTCACGCACGAAACCGAATGGGGCGATATTTTCGACCGCGAAGCCATCTACAAACTCGATACTGTGATGATCTAAAGGATTTTTACAATGAGCCAGAAAATTGATTTAAACACCATCGCCGACCGCGTCCGCACATGGTATGAAACAATGGCGGTTCCGGATGCACCCTATGGCACCTACAAATTCAGCACCAACCGCGAAGCCAACTTCTACGCTTCCGGCGATATAGCGATCATCCGCTGGATAATCGGTGAAGACCTGCAATCTATACTGACCGCCGATCAACGCGCCGAATGGGCCGGAGTCATCAACGATCACCAGAGCGAAATCGACGGCCATTATGGCCCGGAAATGAACCACCATGTCCTGCACGCTAACGGCACTGCCACCAATGCCCTCTGCATCCTCGGTGAGCAGTACCGCTACCCGGTCGGGTTTTACAACATCTTCAACACACCGGAGACCATCGGCCCCTGGCTGTCCAGCATCAACTGGACCAATCCCTGGGGCGCTTCCCATCTGATCTGGGGCGGACCGGCCCTTTGGATCAACTCATCTGAGGCCACCGACGCCTGGAAAGCGGCGTGCTTCGCCTGGTTCGACCAACAGCTTAACCACTACGGTTCATGGCCCAGAGATTTTACTGAGTTAGCCGATCGCTCCATCGCACCCCTCGGTTGTGCCGTACATATCTGGCCGCTGTATCGTCACATGGCGCGGGAAGTCCCTGGACTCGAAGCACTGGCCGATCATGTGCTGGACTGGCAGCGTCCGGAAGGCTACTGGGACGGCGTGAGCATGTACGGCACGATGGACGCGCTGTATGTGCTGATGGTCGCCATCGAGAAAGACCTGCCGCGCAAAGACGCCTACCGTGATGCCCTCTATCGCTATCATCAGATACACTTCCCGGCGGGGAATGCCTCGTGGGTTTCGGTCAACGCCCATTACGTGCTGTGTTGGGCAAGCTGCATCGGTTATCTGCAACGCGCCCTGCCAGATGAGTTCACCCACGACATTCGCTGGGGCGACATTTTCGACCTCAAGGAAATCTACCAACTGGACGTAGTACGCAGATGATCCCATCAACCTTTCGTGAGAACGTTCTCGCCCGCCAATATGAAGACATCAACACAGGCTGGGAGGACACCCTGATTCCGCTGGGGTTGGCCCTGGCGGGACGGGCATTCGATGACAGCACCATGCGTGACTGGGCGCGTGGATGGTCAGCCTACCACCTGGCCGTACCACCGAACACACCACCCACCGATGAATTCCGGCTGCAAAATTCTGGTGTTCGGCTGCGCGGTCTCTATCTGACACCCTACTGCGGCGAATGGGGCAGCGCGATGGTGTTCGCCGAACTCCACGACGATCAGCCTGACGATCAATTGCTGGACTCAGTGCGCTTGCTGGCCGATCACATCATTGATGGCAGCATCCGCGTGGGTGATGGCGTGATCGCGCACGGCCACTGGTCACAAATACCCTGGGTGGATACGTTGTATTACAGCGCCGCACCGCTCGCTCGCGCCTATCGCGTGACTGGCGAGACCCGCTACGCTGAAGAGGCAATCCAGCAGTGCTTGCTCCACGCCCAATACCTGCGTGATGAGATGACCGGATGCTTCTTTCACGAAGCCCACATCGATACCGGCGAGCGCACAGGCTGGCTGTGGTCACGCGGTAACGGTTGGGTGGTCATGGCGCTGGCCGACACCCTGCGCGAATGCCCACCGGATACCCCTGGTTGGGACGAGGTTCTGGCGATCTACCGTCAGATGGTGGTGGGCTTACTGCGCATACAGCACCCCTGCGGCCTGTGGCGGATCGTGCCAGAAAACGCGGAATCCCATCTTGAAACCAGCGGCTCGATCATGATTGCGACCGGATTGGCTGTCGGCATCACCCAGGGCTATATCAATCGTTCTCTGGCGGCCTACGTCCTGCGCACATGGCATGAGGTCCTCACCTGGATCACAGCAGATGGCCGGTTGATGGGCTGCCAGACACCCGCCGGTGCCGGTGGATGGGAAACACACAAACGCTCGGTGATGGGCGAGAGAACGTATGGAACTGGCAGTCTGCTGCGGCTGGCTGCCGAGATACAACGAGGTGACTTACTTTGATGTGGCGTGATGATGCCGAATTATTCGGATTGATGAAGCAGGAATTATTCACAGCGGTTGTTGGTGATGTGATGGACGTCGTCGGTTTGACGCGCCAGTTTTTGCCGCCGCAGATCAAGCCGCTGCACGAGGATATGGTCGTCGTCGGACGCGCCATGCCCGTCATCGAAGCCGATTGCAGCGGCAGCACCATTGCCCACACCGGCGAGAGCCAGCCGTTCGGACTGATGTTTCGTGCGCTGGACGATCTCAAACCCGGTGAAGTGTATCTATGCACCGGCGCATCACCGACCTATGCGCTGTGGGGAGAATTGATGAGTACCCGCGCCATGCACCTGGGTGCTGCCGGTGCAGTGGTCAACGGCGTATCCCGCGACACACGCGGCATTCTGAAATTGGGCTTCCCGACATTCTCCTGGGGACGTTACGCGCAGGACCAGGGCGTGCGGGGCCGGGTGGTCGATTTCCGCTGCCCGGTCGATTTCCCCAATGGGGTCACCGTGCGACCGGGTGACATCGTATTCGGTGACATCGACGGTGTGGTGGTGATCCCGACTGAAGCAGAGAATGACGTCATCCACCGCGCACTCGAGAAAGCCCGTACCGAGAACAAAGTACGCACCGCCATCCAGAACGGCATGGCAGCCCAGGATGCTTTCGATACTTACGGCGTGATGTAGATCACTGCGACGCCGATTGCTCATCCAGAAACAGATGGCAGTCCGCATGGGTGCGCAGCGCCGAGGCGGGGCAATCCGGCACGACCGGCCCTTCCAGAGCGCAGCGCACCGCTGCCGCTTTACGGGCATCGGGTACAGCACACGAGATCGACCGCGCCCGCAAGATCGCCGGGATGCTCAACGAAAGCGCCTGCTGCGGAACATCGGCCACACTGGCGAAATGCCCCTCCCCGACCTGCTGCCGGCGGCAGGCATCGTCCAGTGTCACCACATGGACCAGCGCGTCCGTCTCAAAATCAGCCGGCGGATCGTTGAAGGCCAGATGAGCGTTCTCACCGATACCGATACAGGCCAGATCAACCGGATGCTCGGCCAGCAGCGCTCCATAGGCACGGCAGGTCGCCTCCAGGTCGCTCGCCATACCATCCAGCAGATGAACGGCTCCGAATGTCAACCGGCCAAACAACCGCTCCTTGAGATAACGCCGAAAGCTGGCCGGATGGTCCACCGGGATACCGATATACTCATCCAGATGAAAAGCCGTCACCTTTGACCAATCGACGGTATCCAGTTGTACCAGCGCGTCCAGAAACTCGTACTGTGACGCGCCAGTGGCGAAGATCACACGGGCATGGCCCTGGCGCTCAATCGCCGACTGGACGGTGGTGGCGACATAATCCGCCGCTGCTTGCCCCAGTGCTTGCTTGTCCGCCAGCACCTTCACCTTAACTTCAGACTGTTCCATACTTTGTTCTCCTTAATGCCACGCCCGCTGTATTTTCTGCGCAGCGGCGACAACCGCGTCCAGAAGCACCCGCCCACCGAGCAGCACCGTCTGTTCCAGCCACAGCGTATGACCGGATGCATGTTCTGCCGCCGGACAGGCGGCGATGTCACCTGCACCAGACCGTTCCCGCAAGGTGTTAACAACCGCCGGTGTGTGGTTCAACGGCACGTATCCAGCACCAATCGCGGTGATGCCTTCGGCCTGCCATGCCGCCAAAAATGCATCGCGGGAGCGGCCACCAAAATGATCGGGATCGTAGCGGATGACAAACAGGTGGCGGGCATGCTCGGTCACGTCAGGATTGAGGGGCAGCGGCGTCAACCCATCAACGGTGGACAGCGCCTCACTCAAATACCGGGCATTGGCCTCCCGCGTCGCCATGTGATCCGGCAGACGTGCCAACTGCACCTGGAGAACCGCACCCTGCCACTCGGTCATGCGCAGATTCGATCCCAGGATTTCGTGCTGATACCATGCGCCGGTGCGGATCCGCCCGACGTTGTGGATCGACCAGCATAACTCAGCCAGTTCGGGATTGTTGGTCAGGACGATTCCACCTTCCCCGGCGGTGATGTTCTTACTCGACTGGAAGCTGAACGCCCCCAGGTCGCCGATAGCGCCGACACGCTGCGAGCGCCAGGACGCCCCCCATGCCTGACAGGCGTCCTCAACCACATGCAGATTGTGCGCACGGGCAATCGCCATCATGCGGCCCATGTCAGCGGGTTGACCGGCGATGTGTACCGGGATAATCGCACGGGTTCGGTCGGTGATTGCGGCTTCAACACGCTGCGGATCAATGGTGTAGGTGTCCAGGTCGATGTCGGCGAAGACTGGATAGGCACCGACCGTCAATATTGCCGTTACGGTGGCGACAAAGGTATACGGCGTCGTGATGACCTCATCGCCCTCACCGATACCCAGCGCACGCAGCGCCAGTTCCAGCGCCAGCGTTCCGTTGGGTACAGCCACACCATACTCGGCATGCTGGAACGCAGCGAACTGCTGCTCAAAGGTATGAACCTGTTCACCAGACAGCATCCCCCAATGCCCGGATCGCAGCACATTCAATAACGCCTGTTCTTCGCGCTCGTCATAGATCGGCCATGTGGGGAAATCCTCCGTAAACAACGGTGAACCGCCATCTATCGCCAGTCGTTCGTCAACCATGATGATGTCCTCTCCTAATTCAGCAGTGCCTGAACAAACCAACGGGTAATCGATTGTGGGCGTGTGATGGCACCGCCCACAACCACCGCATACGCACCCAGGTCCAGCATGGCGCGGGCCTGTTCCGGCGTATGAATCCGCCCCTCCGCGATCACCGGCACGGACAGACGCGCCACCATCTGGCGCACGAGTTCAACATCAGGGCCATCCTGCTGCGGACTATACGGGGTGTAGCCGGATAGTGTGGAAGACACCATATCCGCACCCTGTTCGACCGCCTGGATCGCTTCATCCAGGGTGGAGACATCAGCCAGCACCGGCAAATTGAGCCGCTCGTGAACCGCGTCGATGATGCCGGACAGGGTTTCACCATTGGGGCGCTGGCGCTGCGTGCCATCCAGCGCGATGACTGCTGCACCGGCTTCCGCAATCCGAGCCGCGTGATTAAAAGTCGGCGTGATGTACACACCCTCGCTGCCATCCTTATACAGACCGATCACCGGCAGCGGCACCGCCTCACGGATGGCGCGGATGTCTTCGGGTGTGTTGGCGCGAATGGCCGCCGCACCGCCCTGATAGGCCGCCAGAGCCATCCGGGCCATGATGTGCGATCCGTGCAGAGGCTCGTCTGCCAACGCCTGGCAGGAGACGATCAATCGGCCTTTGACGGCTTCCAGGAAAGAAGTTGTCATGGTGTTATCCTATCACATGCCAGTCTGGCTGCCCCGATCATCGTTGCCTGTTCGCCCAGCAACGCCAGCAGCAGTGGTACAGTCTGAAGATGCGGGAAAACGGCTGTACCGAATGCCTCACGCAGCGGCGTCCACCAGATGTCACCGAGTCCGGGGACACCACCACCGATAATCACGGCCTCCGGGTCCAGTATGTTGACCAGCCCGGCCAGCGCCAATCCCAGAATCGTCGCGCCCTGCTGAATCGCTGCCTGAGCGATGGCATCGCCAGCCTGCGCCCGCTGACTGATCTCGCGCAAATCCAATACCGTGTTGAGGCCAGACCGTCTACTATACTGGGTCGCCATCGCCGGTCCGGCAGCATAAGCCTCCAGATGACCGTGTGCGCCGCAGGTACACACCCGTTCGCCATGCCAATCCACCAGAATGTGTCCCAGTTCACCGGCGTTCCAATGCGTGCCGCGCCACAATTTACCGTCCAGCACCACCGCACCACCGATACCCGTGCCGACGGTCAGAAACAGCATATGGCGATAATCGCGTCCAGCGCCAAAGTGCATTTCCGCCAGCGCCATCACATTCACGTCGTTATCGACGGCCACCGGCAGATCAATCCGCTGCTGGACCTGTTCGCGGATGGGCATACCCGTCCAGCCAGGGATCGTCTCGACCGCGTGATGGACGAGTCCGCGTTCAACGTCGATCTGTCCGGCAGCACCGATACCAACTGCCGCCGCCGCCGGATAAACCGCATAGAGGTCGCGGCACAGTTCGATCACAGCCCGCATGATGGCCTCCGGTCCGGTCGGCGTATCGACCAGCCGCACCTCATCCAGGATGAAACCTTCACCGTCCATGCGCAAACATCCACCGGCGATCTTGGTGCCTCCGATGTCAATGCCAATGACCTCTTTCACGATCCATACACCTCATCGAAGATTCGAGCATAGTGCTGGTCCAGGTCGCGCCATGTCGGTGAACGTGACAGATCAGGCGCTTGACCCGGCAACCCTTCTAACGATAGTGCATCCGGCGGGATCACAGCGTCCAGATCGATCTCAAGCCGGTACGCGGCGTCACTATCATCGTTCAGAGCGCCCAGTACCAGCAGCATTTGCAGCGCTGGTGCTGGCTCACCGACCACCCAGGCCAGCGGGACCCCCTGCTTTATCAGACGGTATTGCAGACATCGCAGGTGCGTTTCGTCTTCCCAGACCTGCCAGGGCTGTAGATGATGGTCGATGCAATAGGCTGCCAGCACACCCGCCGCCTCACCAATATTCCACTCCACCGGCTGCAAGCGGTAAGCGCCATTTGTGAGGTGGGTGGAGCCGATATTCTTGCAGGCGGCGATGAGATTTTGCGTTCGCTGTGGGATCAAACTGCCCAGCGGTATCTGGAAAGGTTTCGTCTCGGAGAAAACATGCGTCTTGCGTTCGCCTACAC
>CAYQJO010000091.1:0-15623 GCA_964417785.1 uncultured Anaerolineaceae bacterium
GACAGGTGTGTTATGGGGAAAAGATTGCGTCTGATGGTCGTTATCATCGGTGCTGCACTGGTCGTTGCCACTTTCACTTATCCGCAGTGGCGTACACCACCGGTAGCAATCGTAGACGACGAACCGTTTCCGGAGCTTCAGGCTGAGCTTCAGGACGATTTCCTGCGCTTACCGGCATCGGAGCAGCGTTTGTATCTGGCGATGCGCTCGCAGAATATCTTGATGGCGACCGATCTGGTCTCGGCCCGTCTGTCGCCGCCGGACGGGCTGCCACCGGAAGCCCAGACTCCGCCGGATGTCTCGACCGCCGAAATCGTCGCCCAGGGCGAGTTTGCGCGAGTGGAATTGGCCGACGACGATGAACGCGAGATACCGCCCTTCAACGATCTGTACCGCGCCGCCGGTCAGGTGACGGTCTACCAGTTCCCGGACCAGCGCAAAATCCTCTGGATTGAGAATTTGAGCGTGCTAAATGGTCCCAGCCTTAACGTCTTACTCTCAGCCAGCCCGACGCCGCTGATGAGTGCCGATCTGGGGGTGGACTTTATTGACCTGGGACCACTACAGGCGACTTCAGGCAATCATGCCTATGAGATTCCGACCGAACTCAACATCAACAATTACCGGAGTGTGGTGATCTACGAAAGCCGTTATGGGATCATCTTCGGGGTAGCTCGTCTTTTCTAACGGGGGGCGGCCTGACCGATGTCGCGCCCGACTTCGCCGTTGAGGTGCATCAAGATGACTGGCATGGCCCGCACGGACTGACCGTAAAAATCCGGAGCAGTCGGGTCCAGGCGACCGTTTCCCAGCGCTTCGACCCATTCCGTGCCATTGGGAATCAGGCTGAAGTACAGCGTCCCCCGGCTGACGAACATCCGCCCGATAGCCCAACCCGGCCCCTGATATACCGGTGAGCCGTTATTCAGCCGGTAGATCGAAACAGTGTATTGTGGGATACCATCGGCGGCGATCCCGATCTGGCTCAGCGCCGCAGCCTCCTCAGCCGAGACAGGCAGCGGACGATCATTGAGTGACCGGGTGCTGTAGTAGATGGTGTCACCCCAGGCAAGCTGGTCGGGTGCAACCACCGGGATATAGGCGATTTCGCTGGCGCTCGCCAGATCAAAGGTGGCAATACCGCCGCCGCGCACCGCCGCGACCTGCGTCCTATCGGGTGACAGCACCGCGTTGGCCGCATCGGCTGCTAGCAAGGTGCTTTCGCCTGTGAGTGGATCGAACAACCCCAGGCCGACCCCGGCACAGGTGGTGCTGTACAGTATGCCGCTGTCGGTTTGTGTGAAGGTCAGGCCATGACCGCCGAAACCAGCCTCCTGGCTGTACAGGGTGTCCATCGGGAAGGGCGATCCGCCACCGCAGCCGACACCGAAAGTGATTTCGCCGACGGATGCAGCCTGCTGCGGTTGGTTAATCGGAGCGCTGTAAATCACCAGCGGTGTCTGGGGCCAACCATCGGGTGATGTGCTGGTGGTATCGCCATAGACAGTATAGATAATCTGGCCGCTGTCGGTCGAGAAGGTGGCTGGCAGATGTGAGACCGGGCTGGCGACCTCAACCGGCGTGCCACCTGGCTGCATCAACATCAAACGGGGCTGTGCATCCAGTACGGTAAACGCCAGATATTGCCCATCGGGACTCCATGCCATGCTGCCGAATCGACCGTCCATGACCGGCTGTGTGCCACCATCCGTGTAAATAGTCAGGGTGCTGCCGGTGACGGCTGCCATTGGTGGAATATCCTGACTTGCCACGCTGACGACAATGCAGAGGATCAGGACGAGCAGCAAACGCTTCATACGGATTTCGCTCCGTCTCATTCTTCGTTTGCCCGAATCGTAGCATAGAAGTTGCGAGAGTCAGTCCACGACAACCCTACGCTAATGCGCCGCGCATCCGCTCCAATCCCTGAATCAGCAGATCACGCGAGCAGCCGAAGTTGAGCCGGACGAATCCATCACCGCCTGGACCGAAGAGCTTGCCCCGGTTGAGCGCCACCCGTGCATTTTTCAGAAAATGGGGGTCGATCCATTCGGTCATCGGGCCGTCATTTTCGGCAGTGAAGTTGCGGGTATCCAGCCAGCTTAAGTAGGTGCCTTCGGGGTGGGTGTACGGGATACCGGGCATGTGTTCTTCGATGAAATCCGAGACCGTATCCCGGTTGGTCTCCAGATAGGCCAGTGCTGCATCCAGCCAGGGCTGGCTCTCGCCATAAGCGGCAAGTGCTGCGATTTGACCGGTCACCGAGACATGCGGCATGACCATGCGGGTTGTCTCCAGGTAGCGCTGGCGCAGATTGTCGTCCTGGATGATGGCGAAGGAGAAGCCCAACGCTGGCAGGTTGAACGATTTGCTCGGCGACATCAATGTGATGGTGCGCCGCGAGACCGCCGGATCGAGTGCAGCAATCGGGATATGGCGCTGGCCGTTGAAGACCACATCACAGTGAATCTCATCCGAGCAGATGACCAGATCGTGCCGCTCACAGATTTCCGCCATCTGCTGCAATTCATCGTGTCGCCAGACTCGACCGACCGGGTTATGCGGACTGCAAAACAGGAACGACTTTGTCCGCTCGTTGATGGCAGCCTCAAAAGCGTCGAAGTCGATCTCGTATTTGATCCGCTGGCCCTGGTCTATGCGGGTCAGCTCAACCGCGTTGACCTCCTGGCTGTGCTGCTGCGGTGACATCAAAAAGGGTGGGTAAACTGGAGTCTGCATCAGGACGTTATCGCCCGGTTCACCGGCCATGTGGATGACGGCGTTAAAGGCGCTCACCACACCCGGTTGTAGAACGATCTGGTTGGGGGTGACATTCCAGTCGTAATGGGTTTGCATCCGTTCGGCCAGCAACGTCTTGAGTTCGGGTATATCCATCGTGTAGCCGAAGGCCGGGTGTTCCAGACGCCGTTTGAGCGCCGCGATGACTGGCTCGGCGACGGCGAAGTCCAGGTCCGCCACCCACAGCGGGATCACATCTTCGTCGAATATGTCGAATTTGACTGCATAAGTACCGCGCCGGTTCAGTGGCGTGTCGAAATCGTAGGTCATGCGTCAGCCTGCTCTTTGCTGCGTTTCTTTTCCAGGTTTTCAACTTTGCGCCGGATACGGTTCCACACACCTGTCAGGCCCATCGCCTTGCGCATCTCGAAAAGCGTTTGCCGGGTTTCCTCGCGGATCTTCTCCGTGCCTTTCCAGATGATCTCCTCGATCACGCCGGTCTGGTCGTATTGCTCGTGCCGCTCGCGTATGGGGTCCAGGAAGTTGTTGATGGCGGTCGCCAGCTTCTCCTTGACCTCGACATCGCCGACTGTCCCCTCGCGGTAGCGAGATTTCAGGTCTTCGACTTCGACTTTGTTCGGGTTGAAGACATCGTGATAGATGAATACCGGGTTGCCTTCAACGGTGCCGGGTATGTCAGCACGCACGCGGTTCGGATCAGTGTACATGCCGTGTACCTTCTTCTCAACGGTTTTGGCGTCGTCACTGAGGAAGATGGCGTTGTTGAGACTTTTGCTCATCTTGGCCTGACCGTCGGTCCCCACCAGCGTCGGCACTTCACCGACCATCACGTCGGGTATGGGGAACACCTCGCCGTAGAGATAGTTGAAACGACGGGCGATTTCACGGGTGATCTCCACATGGGCCACGTTGTCTTTGCCTACTGGAACCAGATGCGCCTTGACGTGCAGAATATCGGCGGCCTGCAACACCGGATAGCCCAGCAGACCGTAGGGCATCTCGATGTTGGCGTCACGGGCCATATCTTTCAGGCTGGGCAGCCGCTCTAACCGGGGGACGGTGACGAGATTCTGAAATAACGTGTTGATCTCGTACATCTCCGGGATGGCGGACTGCAAATAGAAGGTGGTGATTTCCGGGTCAATCCCGGCAGCGATGGCATCCAGCACCAGGAAGCGGGCGTTCTTGTCGATCTGGGCGATGTCTTCGGGCGTGTTTTTCGTCGTCAGCATGTGCAGGTCAGCGATGATGAAGATGCTCTCGTATTCGTGCTGCAAGCGCACCCGATTGGCGAGTGTGCCGACATAATGGCCCAGATGGATTTTGCCGGTGGGCCGGTCACCGGTCAATATGCGTTTCTTTTCGGTCATGTGGTTGATTTCCGTCTTTGGCGATAACGCTACAAAGCATAACGCAAAGCGGCATCAGAGGAAAGGGGATCATAACGATCCCCCGTAACAGTTTATTCTTCGGCTTCTTCGGGTTCGGCGTCCATCATCTCGCGGTCGAGCATGTAGATGCCGGGGCCGAAGTCACCAATCATCTTAAGCTTCTGGATGGCATTATCGACCATTTCTTCCTCTTCCACCTGCTCATCGACAAACCATTGCAGGAAGCTGTTGGTGGCGTGGTCACTTTCCTCACGCGCCAGCGAGACCAGTTTGTCGATGGCGATGGAGACCTTGCGTTCATGCTCGAAGGCGTCCTCAAAGGCTGCCAGCGGCGAGTCCCACTGGTTCTTGGGTTGAGCCAGTGCCTTGAGTTCAACCCGCCCGCGCCGGGTGTTGATGTAGTCGTAGATCTTCATAGCGTGCATCATCTCCTCTTCGGCATGATGACGCATCCATGCGGCGAATCCAGGCATTCCTTCGGCTCCCAGATGAGCCGACATCGAGAGATAGGTATAATACGCGCTCATTTCCATGTTGATCTGGTCGTTGAGTGCGGCCTGCATTTTTTCACTGAGCATAGAGACAGTCTCCTCTTGATGCGTTTTCTCGGATTGTACCGGAAACTGGTGCTGTGTGGTGATGGCCTCATACGACCCTAATCACTCCACCCAGTAATTCAACACCTGGAACTGCTGGCCCGTCGCCCGATCCACATAGAAGTAGCTGAAAAGGCCGTAGCTGTAGGTGTTGGCGGCGAAATTACCGGCATCCAGGTTGCCGACCGTACCGCCGTAGATAGTCGATTGACCGTAGCTCAAAGTCAGGTTGGCATCTACCGCCACGCCAACGGTGAATCCCCCCAGCACCGATCCTGCTGATGCCTGAAAACTATATTCATAGCTAAAACCTGACCCAACTCCGGCACTCAACTCGGTGCCGATTTCGATCTCAACCGCTCGCTGGCCGGCACCCTGACCGGCGGTTTGCAGTGCGGACTGGAATCCCCGATACTGGTTGAGAATCTGGTTGCGCTGGCCCGGTGTCGGGTAAGTGGATGGGTCGCCGATGGAGTGGGTGAAGATATTCGCGTTGATAGCGACCGCACCCTCCGTTACATGCTGGTTGTAGAAGCTGCGTTCCACCATCACCGTGATGGGACGGCGCGGTAGATCGACCGTCACCTGCTGGCCGACCAGGGACGGATCGGGATGCGAGATCACGGTATAAATGTACCGGTCGATGGGGACAGTGGTGAAGATCACGGTGTCTTCCAGCGGGCCGGTGGTGAAACTGACTGTGTCTGAGCGCGAGGTGGCGGTACCAACGGTCAGCGTCACATAGGCACTGACCGTCTGTGTAACTTCAAGCGAACTCTGGGTGAAAACCCGGTCTTCCAGGCTGATACCGACCGATGCCGACGAACTGATGGTGATCGACGTCTCGGCGCTGGCGACGGTACTGGTGCGGCGTCCGAAGGTGGTGGTGCAGGCGGTAGGGTCCTGGCCGAAATCCGGGTTACAGGGCGCAGCGGCCAGCGCTGCGATGACAATCGGTTCGCTGAAGATGAACTGGTAATCGACCGAACTGTATTGCAGCACCGGACTGTCGTTGTCGATGTTGACCGGCACCAGAATCGGATTGTTGTTGCGCTGCGCGTTGGTAAAGGCGACCGGTAGAGTCGTGAGTTGGACCCAACTGCCACTGGCATCGGGTCCCCACACTTTGATGTCATCGTGATTCTGGTAGTAGGTGATGTAGTCCTCAACGCCATCGCCGGTGAAGTCGCCGACCACGAAATCGCTGGTGGACCGGTCGAACCAGCCAAAACTGTTGACCTCGAAAAATTGATCGGTGGGTAGGCGCACCGGTTCTTCCCAGGGGGCGGCGTTCTTCCAGTCATCGTAAACAAACCAGTTGACTGCCACTTCATCGATCATGTCGCCGTCGAAATCACCCGTGTTGACGTGCATATAGCGCACACGCCAGGGGCTGAAAGAGGGACAGTCGCGCAGAAATTCGTCGGAGTGGGCCGCACCCAGATCGGCGAAATTGGCGACGGCATCGTCAAAGGCCAGTGTGAGATAGCCATAGGTCTCGCAAGAGGTTTCCAGATTGGTGAAGCCGCCGATGACCAGTTCATCCAGACCGTCGCCGTCAATGTCGCCCATGTCGCCGTTGGCGATGATGGCGTTGCGCACACCATCGACGATAGCCTGGACCAACCCTGTGCGAAGCTGCATATAACCGGTGGCGGCATCATCGAAGATGAAATACTGCGAGAATCCGGTCAGTTCATCTACGCGCTCATTCAGGATGATGGCGTATTCCTCGCCGCGATCATAGTCGATGTTGCCGGTGATGATCTCGACATAGGCACGGTTATCCGGGCTGGAGATGTTCAGTGTCTTCTGCGTGGCCGGGTCTACACCCAGGCGGCCATCCAGCAGATCGACCACCATAATCTGTGCCATGCCCGGTTGGGCCACTGAAATGATGATCTCGCTCAGACCGTCGCCCTTCAGATCGCCGGCACCGATGCGGATGTCCTGGGCATTTTCCACCAGTTGTACGACGGTTTCGGTCACCGAGAAATCGCCGTCATCCGTTACCTGCACAACGACCTCCTGTTCCCGCATGTACACGACCACCAGTTCTTCCAGACCGTCGCCATCGACATCAGCGGCGGTGGCGTCGCGCAGCGTTCCTGGCAGGCTGCGTCCCTGACGCTCTTCGCGCAGGTACTCCGCTTCCGGACCGACCGCGTGGAGAACCGCACCGCTCACATCGTCCACGAGGGTGAGCGTATTGTCTGTGCCTGCGGGTTGTGGGCCGATGTAGGCCAGTTCCGTATGAAGTGCCGGGGTGTAGGTTTGTCCCATCGGTGCATAATCATCCGGGATCGGCTGGTTCTTCGCGTCCGTGCGCGGGGTATCGGCGGTGTTTACTCCCAGATTCCTTAGACGGTCATTGACCGGATCAGGCGTATCCTGTGCCTGTAGTTGAAGAATTGCAAAAAGAGCAATAAAGAGCAGTGTAACCTTGCGCATTTGTATTCCACTCATTACGTAATTGTCTGTAATGAGAGTATAGCGGGAATGCGCTGTGAATACGAATATGGGCGCAGCATCATCTATCGCTGCGCCCTGTTGAGGATCAGTATTCGAGTTCGGTGTCCATCGTCACACGTTTACGGAACACCCAGTAGGTCCAACCCTGGTAGATCAGGACGACCGGCACAAAGAACAATGCGACGATAGTCATGATTTCCAGCGTGTATTGGCTGGATGAGGCCATCTCAATCGTCATGTTGAAAGCTGCATCGGTGCTGGAAATCATCACATTGGGGAAAAGGGTGGCAAACAGTAGAACCGAGACCGAGACAATGGTGACACCCGTGCCGATAAATGCCTGGGCGAACTTACCGTTCATAATCATATAGCCGCTGCTGAGGAGAGCCACGACCGCACCGGCCAATCCGAGAAACTGGACAAAGTTGGCGTCTTCAAACATGTCGGCTTCCGGTATGCTGAAGACAACGAAGGCCACCACCAGGACGGTCGTCAGCGGCCACAGAACCCGCGTGACACCGGCGACCCGTTCACGGATTGGGCCGTCAGTCTTCATATCGAGAAACAGCGCACCGTGCAGGGTGAATAACGAGAGTGTCACCAGTCCACCCAGAAGCGAATAGGGGTTGAGCAAGGTGAAGAAATCGCCCGTATAGATCATGTTTTCATCAATGGGAACACCGCGCACAATGTTGGCGAAGGCCACGCCCCACAACAGTGCCGAAACGAAACTACCGAAAAAGATCGACCCATCCCAGAATATGCGCCATCTGGCTGTGTCGGCTTTGTTGCGAAACTTGAACGCCACTCCCCGGAAGATCAGTCCCAACAGGATGACGAACAGGGCCAGATAGAATCCACTGAACAACGTCGCATACCAGTCGGGGAAGGCTGCGAACATCGCACCACCGGCGGTAATCAACCAGACCTCGTTAGCGTCCCAATGGGGGCTGATGGTACGGATGATCAGGCCGCGTTCTCTCTCCGTGCGGCCCAGAAACGGTGTGAGGATACCGACACCGAAGTCAAAGCCTTCAAGGAAGAAGAATCCGGTAAACAGTACGCCAATGAGCAAAAACCAGAGTTCGTTGAGTTCCATCGTAAACCTCGGCTAGTATGTAACCGCCGCAGCGGATTGTTCTTCTTGATTATCCTGCATCAAGGACAACCCGATGACTTCGGTTGAGACCTTGCTGCCGTACTTCCAGAGCAGTCCAATATCGACCACCATCAGCACACCGTAGACCAGTGTGAATCCAATCAGCGAAATCCAGAGTTCGGTAGTGGTCACATTGGGCGAAAGCGCATCCGCCAGTGTGAGTTCGCCGTAGACGATCCAGGGTTGGCGACCGACCTCTGTCAGAATCCAGCCGGTGCTGTTAGCGAGATAAGGCAGAATAATCGCGCCCATCATGGCGAGCAGGAACCAGCGTGTAGTGATGAATTTGCCTCTGGCCCGCAGGTAGAACCCGACCAGGCCGAGGACGAACAGCAATGTACCGGCTCCGACCATAGCCCGGAAGCTCCAATAGGTCATCCAGATCATGGGCGGGATGTAGTCTCCGGGGCCGTATTCAGCCTCGTACTGCGCCTGGAGATTGTTCAGACCCGGCACAACACCATCGAACTCATTGTAGGTCAGGAAGCTGAGCAGCGATGGGAATGTGATGTTGACGACTGATTCGCGGGCTTCTTCGTCACCGATCTGGAAGAGTGACAGCGCCGCCGGGTCTTCGGATTCCCACAAGCCTTCGGCGGCGGCCAGTTTCATCGGCTGTGTGTTCAGCATCTCCTGGCCGGATGCGTGGCCGGCGAGCATGGTTGCCAGCACACCGACGGTCCCCACAACCAGGGCAATGTTGACGGACTTGCGGAACATATCGTAGTATTCTTCATTCTTGCGCAGGAAGTGATACGCACTGACGCCCAGGACGAAGAACGCACCGGTGGTCAACCCGCCGAAGAACACATGAGGGAACTGGTGCAGCACGGTGGAGTTGGTCAATAGTGCGCCGAAATCGGTCATCTGGGCGCGACCGGACTCGACGATTTCGTAGCCGACCGGGTGCTGCATAAAGGAGTTGGCGACCAGAATCCAGAAGGCGGATAGATTTGCGCCGATAGCGGCCAACCAGATTGACCCCAGATGCAGTCCTTTAGGCAGTCGATCCCAACCAAAAAGCCAGACGGCCAGGAAGGTCGATTCGAGGAAGAACGCCAGCAGCGCTTCGATTGCCAGTGGTGCGCCGAACACATCGCCGACAAAGCGCGAGTATTCGGACCAGTTCATCCCAAACTGAAATTCCTGTACGATGCCTGTGACCACGCCCATCGCAAAATTGATGATGAACAGATTACCCCAGAACTTGGTCATCTGTTTGTATACTTCGTTACCGGTTCGCACGTATTGCGTTTGCATACCGGCGACGATCAATGACAGGCCCAGGGTGAGTGGTACGAAGAAGAAGTGGTACACAGTGGTGACGGCGAATTGCAGTCTTGCCAGTTCCAAAGCTTCCATCTAACCTGTAATCCCCTATACTTACGAAAAGTTTCCCCATATACTATAGCCAGAAAATATAAGCATCCAAGTGGCGATGTTCATAGCCCCATGTGACATATGTAATGGCCTAAGATACTACAATGGAGGCTGGACAAGGTATGGTACAGTGACGGATTACAAAACGGCGATCCCGTTAGAACAATTGCAGGATATTGTCTCGACCATGATGTATGCCGCTGAGGCGGACTCATTGCGCGAGGCGTTGCAGCGGATTGCCCATGCGTCGCGGGAGTTGATCGGCGCACGTTATGCCGCTCTGGGTATCCCTGATGGCAAGGGCGGCCTGCGCTTTTTCGAGGTGTCGGGAATCAGTGATAAAGAGATTGCCCGCATACCCCATGCGCCACATGGGGATGGTCTGCTCGGCGTCATCATGAATGAGCGGGAGACACTGCGGCTGGATCATATGGACGATGATCCCCGCGCTGTGGGTTTCCCGGAAGGCCATCCGCACATGGATTCCTTTCTGGGTGTGCCGGTGCGTGTGGGCAGTCAGCTATTCGGCATGCTCTATCTATCGGACCGTGAAGACGGTATGCCCTTCAGCGTTTACGACGAGTGGTTGTTGGAGACGATGGCAGGTTATGCGGCGCTGGCGATTGCTGGCAGCCAGCTACGTGACCAGCAGCGGCGGTTGACCCTGCTGGAAGAACGCCAGCGGATTGGCATGGAACTGCACGACGGCGTGATTCAATCGCTATACGCTGTTGGTATGCTGCTGGATATGCTGCGATCCAACGCAAATACGAAGCCGGACGATTTCCAGCCAGTGATCGACGGTCTCAATGAGGTAATCGAAGACATCCGTGCTTATATCAACGACCTCAAAACCGGCCACGGTGAGAAGACCATCTATCGCTCGCTCAACGACATGATAGCCCGTCTCTACGTTCCCGAACATCTGAACCTGACGATTGAAGCCCCGGATACTCTGCCACCGTTTCCGGTCGAAGATTTTGAGTCCATTTGTTTGATCGCCCGCGAAGCGCTCAGCAACGCTATCCGGCACGCAGATGCCAACAACGTCCATATCCGAGCATGGCTGGATACGAACAATTTTCAGATCATTGTGCGTGATGATGGCTGCGGCTTCAGCCCGGAAGGGTTGCAACATAAAACTAGCCTGGGTCTGCGCAACATCCAGGAACGAGTACGCCTGCATGGTGGCGTATTGGTCATCAACAGCAAGCTGGATCAGGGGACGGCGGTGATGGTGACCATCCCTATCCGGCGGTCCCGGCGTGATTAGCCGCTGTTGTCGTCGGACATGGGCGGTACCAACTTGTTGATGTTGTGTTTGACGGCGTAGATGGCCGCCTCAGCCCGGTTGGAAACGTTGATCTTCGAGAGTACGCTGCTGACGTAATTGCGGACAGTACCTTCACCGAGAAAGAGCTTGACGGCAATCTGCCGGTTGGTAAGTCCCTGTGCGACCAGCGCCAGAACGGCCAACTCCTGTGACGTCAGATCGGCAAAGGCCGAAGCATCTTCCGCTTTATTGGCCTCACGCACGCGGGCAAAGATCGTCTCAGTCATGGTCGGGTCCAGCGTCCCCTCACCCTGACTCACCCGCTCCACAGCACGCATTAATTCATCGCTGCCAATTCGTTTGAGGACATAGCCCGATGCACCGGCGTCAATGGCGGCCAGCAGGAGTTCATCTTCTGCGTATGAGGTCAACATGACGACACGGCAGCCATCAACTGTTTCGACAATGCGACGGCATGCCTCAATGCCAGAAAGCCCCGGCATGCGAATATCAAGCACAGCGACATCTGGACGATATTCCTGGGCTTTGGCGATGGCTTCTTCACCACTGGCCGCCTCTACGACCACATGGAAATCTTCTCGTTGTTCCAGCAGCGAGCGCAGCCCGGCACGGACGACAGCATGATCGTCGGCGATGAGAATGCGGACCATAATTTACCTGTCCCTGATTAATTTTTTCACCTTGTTATTCTACATATACTCTTACATTGCAGGATGTGACAGGTATCACTTGTTTCGTATGACCATTGTTCCCGTGCTTGCGTGTATGCTTTTCATGTATCTTTACGTTCCGGGGTAAGCCTTTGATGAATGTTGCTGAGATTATGACTCGTAACCCGGTGACCATTAACCACACCGCCACGCTGGGTGAGGCGTTGGCACTGATGGAGCGAGTCGGTTGTCGCCATTTGCCGGTCATCAGTGGCGACGGTCATTTGATTGGCATTGTGAGCGACCGGGATTGCCGTTTGGCGCTCAATTCGCCGCATATCATGCGCGAGCGCTGGCAGGATGATGACATCGCTGAACATACCATCATTGCGTCGATCATGACCCCGGCCCCCATAATCACCGAGGGTGATGTCCCTGTACACGAAGCGACCCGCCTGATGCTGACTCATCACATCAGTGCGCTGCCAGTGATGCGCGGCGAAACGCTGGTCGGGATCATCACCACATCTGACTTGCTGGTTGCGTTTATGAGCCTGCACCGGCGCATGGCTCAGGCGGCACCGGTCTCCGAGATATAGTCTGATTAAAATGGAATCTCATCCGGGTCCTTCGGCGGTGCGCTGAAGTCGTCGTCGTATGGGCCGGCCTGCTGCTGGCGATTACCACCGCCGCTGCCCTCCATGTTGCGTTCACCGCTGAGGAAGCGCACATCCCGCGCACGCAGTTCGAGTGAGGCGGCAGCCTCGCCGGCGTTGTTGGTGTAACCGCGTGCTTCCACTGTACCCAACACCATGACCTGGCGGCCCTTGCTCAAATAGTTGTTGCACGTTTCGCCCAAAGAACCCCAGGCACTCACGCGGTACCAGGTGGTCTTCTCGCGGCGTTCGTTGGTTTGCCGGTCGGTCCAGGTTTCATTGACCGCCAGACTGAATGAGCAGACAGCCGTGCCACTTTGCAGATACCTCAATTCAGGGTCATTGCCGAGGTTGCCGACGGCAATGGTTTGGTGCCATGTCATAATAACAACTCCTTACTTTGTAGAACATTAATTCTACCATAAATTCTCGTTGATGTCTATGCCTGGAGCCGTTCCAGCAGCAGTTCGCGCACCATCTGCGGGTTGCCTTTGCCCTTCAGCGCCCGCATACACTGGCCCATCAACGCCCCAAACACTTTTTCGTTGCCGTTACGATAGCTTTCCATCATATCCGTGTTCTGTGCCAGTACCGCGTCGATTTCCGCGATCAATGCGCCGGCGTCGCTGACCTGGGCCAATCCTTCACGCTCCATGATAGCGTTGGGATTGTCGCCAGTCTCCCACATGATCGCCAGGACTTTTTCGCCGGAGCCTTTGTTGAGCCTGTCGCTATCCACCAGTTTGACCAGTTCGCCCATCTGCTCTGGCGAGATTTTGATGGTATCCACCGCTTCACGGTCCACGCCTTCGCGGTTGAAGATGGCGAACAGGCTGGTGAGCAGCCAGTTGGCCGCTCCTTTGGGGTCGGCTCCCGTGCTGACCATTGCCTCGTAGTAGGCGGCGACAGCCTGTTCCATCACCAGCAGACGGGCGTCATAGGCGCTGAGGCCGAATGCGCTTTCAAATCGGGCCTGCTTGACATCGGGTAACTCCGGCAGGGTGGCGCGGACTTCCTCAACCCATTCCCGGTTGACTTCCACGATGGGCAGGTCCGGCTCCGGAAAATAGCGATATTCATCAGCACGTTCTTTATAGCGCTGGATGATGATCTTATTTTTGTTCTCGTCCCATCCCAGGGTGGCCTGCCGGACTGTATCGCCCGTCTGATACAGCTTGATCTGCCGTTTGACCTCGACATCAATGGCGCGGACCATGCTGCGAATACTGTTGAGATTCTTGATCTCGGTACGGGTGCGGAACTCAGTATCGTCCTGGTGCATCACGCTGACATTGGCCTCGAAGCGCAGAATGCCTTTGGACATATCGCCGCTGTTGACGCCGAGATAGCGCAGGATGGCCCGCAGTTTTCGGGCGTAGCGTTCGGCTTCTTCGCTGCTGCGGATGTCCGGTTCGGAGACAATTTCCAGCAGCGGCACACCGGCCCGGTTGTAATCGACCAGACTGGACCCATCGCCCATGTGGGTAAGCTTGCCGGTGTCTTCTTCCATGTGGGCGCGGGTGACACCGATGCGCTTTTCGCTGCCGTCTTCCAGTGTGATTTCGACATAACCGTTGACCGCCAGTGGGTACTCATACTGGCTGATCTGGTAGCCTTTGGGCAGGTCGGGGTAGAAGTAGCTTTTGCGAGCGAACTGGTTAAAGGGCGGAATCTCGCAGTTCAGCGCCAGACCGACCATCATGGCGTAGTCCATAGCCTGCCTGTTGATAACCGGCAGCGTTCCCGGTAGTCCCAACGACACCGGATCGACGGCGGTGTTGGGCGGGGCGGTCACACTGTCCACAACGGGACACGGGCTGAACATTTTGCTTTCCGTCTGGAGTTCGGCATGGACTTCCAGGCCGATAACGGGGGTCCATTCGCTCGACATCGGTTTCTCCTGCGTTTGACCATAACGCGGGCGATTTTACCACAGTTCGGTTCAGCGTCGAACGAGTTCACTGCAAACCCAAATACGTTTACTGGAAGTTCGGAGTCTACAAATAGCTCCTCATTGAATCCAAGTTCGATCATCAGCACCCCATCCAGCAGCGGCAAATCCAGCGCACAGGTGAAATCGGCTTCGATGGTGTGAACCGACGGCAAACGCCGATGCAGTCGGCGCAGCGCATAGCCATTGCGGTCCACCGCGTAGAGCGTTGCATCCGGTCCGATCAGTTCCGCCGTGAAATTGCCCGTCCCGGCACCGATATCGGCCCAGGTACGCTGACCCTGGTCGATACCGGCTCGGATCATGCGAACGATCTCAGCGTGCGTCACGGATCATCTGGTGCGCTTCTTCGATGGACGAGGCCACGCGGAAGTAATGGCCGATTCTGTTGTAGAAGCGTGTGCCAACGCTGAACAACGACAACAAAAAGCGGCTTTCGCTGACAAACACGGAGAGGCCGATGTTGTCCGGTTGGTGATCGGCGATGTTCTTGAGATGGGTCAGGACATTGGCCGGTATGTTCTCATTCTCGCGCATGTCCAGAATCACATCGACCCGGTAGGGTTTAGTGCGTTCCATCTCCAGAGCTTTTTCCAGGATCGGGTAGAATTCGTCCCAGGTCCACCTACCCTTAAAATCATAACGAACGATAGTTTGCTCTTCATCTTCCCAGTAGACTTCAATGCTCATAGCTTGACTCACCGTTCTATTTGAACTATTTTATCTGGGTGGTATTTTACACGAGACGACAGTGTATTACATCACCATGCATTGACTCCCACGACTGGCAGAATCCAGACTGTTTTTACTATGGAAATCCCCGATGCCTCCAAACGTGGCATGTGTCCGCATGGCGTGGGATATACGTTGGAGGGTGCGTGAAACATAAACCGATCATGGACGAAATCGACCGGATGCTGGCGCGGTACTACGGCTTCACCGACGAGGAACTGGACTTCAACACGATTCGCATCACCGCGACCCAGTGGGTACACGTCACCGAAGCGCACGATTATATGTCCGGGAATATGGATAAAATCCTGGAAACACTGGCTGAACCAGAGCGCGTTATCGCAGGGCAACACGGCGAATCATTGGCATTACGCGCCTATGCCAGATACCAGCAACATCAAAAAGTATTGGAGCGATGAATCATGAAAGTAACCTATGATGCGGAAGTGGATGTGTTACGCATTGTCCTGAGTGCCCATCCTATTGATGAGAGCGATGAAGATAAACCCGGTATCATCATTGATTATGATGCACAGGGGAATGTCGTCAGCATGGAAATTTTGGATGCCTCAAAGCGAGGCA
>CAYQJO010000092.1:0-15491 GCA_964417785.1 uncultured Anaerolineaceae bacterium
ATGGTCCCTCTTTTTTGCGTTACGGGTAACTCTAGTACATTCCGTCCATACCACCACCACCAGCCGGCATTGACGGGGCTTCTTCCGGAATGTCGGTAATCAGGGCTTCGGTGGTGAGGATCATACTGGCGATGGAAGCTGCGTTCTCAACTGCACCGCGTGTCACTTTGGCGGGATCAGGGATACCAGCTTCGATCATATCGACATACTCATTGGACATGACGTTGTAGCCGACGCGATGGTTCTTGCGGCTCTTCTGCAGACGGCGAACGTTTTCAATGATGACCGCACCATCGGCACCCGCGTTCGCAGCGATCTTGCGCATCGGCACTTCGAGAGCCTTACGCATGATAACGACACCGGTGTTCTCATCGTCGTAGTCCAGCTTGAATTTATCCAGTGAGGATATGGCGTTGATGAGGGCAACACCACCACCGGGTACCACACCTTCTTCAACCGAGGCGCGGGCGGCGCTCAGGGCGTCTTCCACGCGATGCTTCTTCTCTTTCAGTTCGGTCTCGGTGGCAGCACCCACGCGGATCACAGCCACACCACCAGCCAGCTTCGCCAGTCGTTCCTGGAGCTTCTCACGGTCGTAGTCGCTGGTGCTAATTTCGACCTCACGGCGGATCTCTTCGATACGACCCTGGATGGCGCTATCATCACCGGCACCGTCCACGATGACGGTATCGTCTTTGGTGCTGACCACTTTGGCAGCACGGCCCAGGTCCTGCAGGGTGACACTTTCCAGCTTGCGACCGGTCTCTTCACTGATGACGGTACCACCGGTGAGGATAGCGATGTCACGCAGCATAGCCTTACGGCGATCACCAAAGCCAGGAGCCTTGATCGCCAGAACATTCAGCATACCGCGCAGCTTGTTCAGCACCAGAGTTGCCAGGGCTTCACCGTCAACATCTTCGGCGACAATCACAAATTCACGCTTGCCAATCTGGACCAGCTTTTCCAGCACCGGAACAATGTCCTGAGCAGCGCTGATTTTCTTGTCGTAGATGAGGATATAGGGTTCCTCAATGCTGGCTTCCATCGACTCGGGGTTGCTGATGAAGTAGGGGCTGATGTAGCCACGATCAAACTGCATACCCTCGACGTACTCGGTCTCGAATTCCAGACCGCGACTTTCCTCAACGGTGACAACACCGTCTTTACCGACTTTGTCCATCACTTCAGCGATCAGGTTGCCGATTTCCTCGTCCTGGGCGGAAACGCTGGCAACGCTGGCGATTTCGGCACGGGTCTCGATGGGGGTAGCCTGGTCCAGGATGTTCTGAGCAACGACCTCAGCGGCGGCCAGGATACCGCGCTTGAGCAGCATCGGGTTGGCACCGGCGGCCACGTTCTTCAGACCTTCGCGCACGATAGCCTGAGCCAGCACGGTCGCGGTGGTGGTACCATCACCGGCGATGTCGTTGGTCTTGGTGGCGGCTTCCTTTAGAAGCTGCGCACCCATATTCTCAAACGGGTCTTCCAGTTCAATTTCTTTGGCAACCGTCACGCCGTCATGGGTCACGGTCGGAGCGCCAAACTTCTTGTCCAGGGCGACGTTACGACCTTTTGGACCGAGGGTTGTGCTTACGGCGTCAGCAACAGAGTCCACACCCTGCTGCAATTTACGGCGAGCTTCTTCTCTAAATACAAGCTGTTTAGGCATGGATTGATCTCCTCATTAACTCGTTATTCTACGATGCCCAGAATGTCGGATTCCTTCATGATGAGCAGCTTCTTGCCATCAAGTTTGATCTCGGTACCGGCATACTTGGCAAACAGCACCTTGTCGCCGACCTTGACGTCCATCTCAATGCGATCACCGTCATCATCGCGCCGTCCCGCACCAGCAGCGAGAACGTTGCCCTGCTGTGGTTTTTCTTTTGCGGTTTCGGGCAGTAGCAGGCCACCGGCAATGGTTTCTTCTTGCTCGATTGGCTCCACCAACAAACGATCACCCAGGGGGCGAATATTGATTGCCATTAGATCCTCCTGTGAATTTAGCACTCAGAGAGTTCGATTGCTAACTTATCCAGCAAGAGAATAGCATAGACAGCATACAGCGTCAACGCGCTTTCAGATTTCTAGCAAAGTTCTTATACTTTTGCTAGCAGTTTGTCACATCGGCATCAGGGTTGACCCAGTTCACCGCGAAAGGTTCCCAAATGTGAGCCGATCCACCAGAATACCCAGGGTCCGGTCACCTGCCGCTTCGCCCTCTCCATAATCCAGCGTCAACCGCACCGTCGGATCATCGACCGTGAGCGTAAACGTATAATCCGCCAGTCCTGCGCTGCTGATCTCAAACTCGGCCACCGGCTCATCGTTGACCAGCACCGCCACCGGACGCTCCCGCAGATGGGCCTGCACGGTCAACGTGGCGGTATATTCCCCTGGCGGCAGGTCAAAATACAGATTGGCATGTGGCTGGCGGTCGCCGGTCCAACGGGCGCTGATTCCGGCGATGTCTTCGGACCAGTACCAGCCCCAGCCGGTGTAGCGTTCATCGCCAAATGCGCCTATATCAATCTGGTAAACACCCGGCTCGATCTCCGGCGGAATAAGCGGCGGACAACCATCCGGATGCCAACTTGTACGATAGGCGATGGCGTCGCCTTCCAGATAGACCGGGCAGAGCAAATCGCGCTGACTGTTGAAATAGCCGGTGATCTCGCGCACCGCTTCCGGATTTTGCCAGATGGTATCCTTGTGCAGGACAATATAGCCGAGCGGCCATTCCGGGATGATGCGCTGCAACTGCGCCCGCACCTGATCCGGGTCCAGGTCGCGCCGCTGACCGAGCCAACTTAAAAGCGGGTCATCGGTGCGCAGGTACCAGAAATGCTCCAACGGCGCACGGGCGATGAACCCGTTAATCACCCGCTGGCCGTGATCGAGTGCATAATACTGGAAGGCGATGGCAGTATCGTTGCCGATCAAGACCTCACCACTCCCGGCCCCGGTGGGAGCCTGCACAATCACATATTCGTATGGTTCCTCGCCCATCGCCTCGTAAAAATCGTAGTGCTGCACGACCGGCACGACCGGTCCCGGTTGATACAGGCGCAAAGACACCGCCATCACCATAAACGCCGCCACCAGCGTAGGGGCGCGTCGTGACGCGCCCTCTTGACGTCCGCCGTTTGGCGCAACCGGCCACGATTTCGCCACAAACATCATCCCGGCGATGACATACACCGGGGCCATCCGCCAGGGCATGCGGAAATTGCCATCGGTCAGATCGAAGAACCAGCGGTAAAAAGGCAGTGACGGTCCCAGGGCGATCAGCAGCGGTGGGACCATCAAGCCGAACCATAACCATCGTTCCCGCTTACCGCGCCCAAAAATCACGCTCACTAACACCGCCAGCGCCACGAACCCGCCGACCGTCGGTACATCCCAGTGCCACCATGCGTCATGCGTCCACAGAAAGCCCGTCAATGGGATTCCGGGCCGCCCGTCGATCTCACCCGGTACCAGTGTCCCCTGGAAGTTAAACAAATAGGGCAGCGGACCAGCGAACCACAGCAGAATCAAGGCTGCCGCCGGAGCCACAAACGCCGCCAGCACAGCCGGTACCCGCCGTGACGTATGCCACAGCGTCCATAAGCCATAGGGGACCAGCAGCATCGCCAGCAGCAGCACCAGTTGTAAGCCGGTCAGCACCATCAGCCAAAGACCAAGCGCCTGCAAAGCCATCCATCCGAATACTCGCCGGTCGCCGCCTTCAACAGCCTTCACCGTCCGCTGCCACAAATATAGATGAACCGGCAGCCAGAACCAGCCGATCAGGTTGAGGTGCGTGTTGTAGTAGAAATAGCGGATGACCGGCGTGACCTGAAGCACCGCCCCACCCAGGAACGCCAGTCCGGGCGATGCGCCTTCATGCCGCAAAAAAGCGAAGAAGACATAGCCTTGCAGGACGGCACCGGCGATGATAATCACGGTCATCGCCGTCAGGGTGCCGGTGATCGGTTCCAGCACCGCCCATAATGGATACCAGAAAACGGCCAGCGTTGCATATGCCATGTTGTTGGTATACGGGAACATCACAAAATTCGACTCGTAGACCGACAGATCAGGCGTCGTCAAAGCATGGCGTATCCACCAGAAGTTCCAGTGAAAATGAAAGTAATCGTATCCGGCAGCATGGGTGCCGTTGTTGAAGATCAACGGATGCAGCACCAACAGCGCCAGCAGCGTATAGGCCAGCAGCGCCAGTGTACGCAGCTTACGCATCGTCGTCTTTCACACAGCGGAATCCAATAAACCAGTCCCGGTGTTCCGGGTCAGCCCGGAAACGCTTGGCCGCGCTCACGCCGAAGTCGATGTAGCTGGCGACACCGCCGCGATATACCCGTGTACCATCAATATCACCCGCCGTCTCACGGCCATCGTCGGCGTCGTAGGGATAGGCGGCGTAGACGCTGTTGGTCCACTCCCACACATTGCCGGCCATATCCATCGCGCCCACCCAGGATGCTCCTTCAGGATAGGTGCCGACATCAACGGATTGGGTGTTGTTGTTGCGGTCGAACACCAGCATCGTCTCGTCCATCTCATTGCCCCAGGGATAGATCAGGCTGTCGGGACCGCGTGCGGCATATTCCCACTCGGCCTCGCTCGGCAAACGCATGCCGCGATCCGCGCAGAAATGGCGGGCCTCATACCACGTCAGGTTCTCACGCGGACGGTTCGCGCCGGGGAACGCGCCTTCGCTGCCGAACAGGGTGTTGGTCACTTCGTAGCGGTCAATCCAGAACGGCTCATCGAAGCAGACTTCGTGTTCCGGACGCTCATCGCGTCGACCGGCGTCATGCCCCATCGTAAAGCATCCCGGTGGCACCCTGACCATCTCGGCTCCGCCATGTTCCTCGATGACGGGCGTCCAATCAGCGTTGGAGTTCACGCGGTCGGAGTCGCAGGCGGCCAACAGGAGCAAGATTATCATGATTATTGTTGACCTCACCCCCGTCTCACGGTGCAAGCCACCCCCTCTCCATTGCAATGGAGAAGGAGAAGCGGGGTGAGGTGTGGTATATCTACGGTTCATTTGCAACATAATCCTCGCAGGTGCCACTGAACCACATACTCGGCGGGCAGTCAGGATCAGGGTCCATCGCCCGCGTTACATTGATGGACGTGGTACACATTACCTCGCCGTTCTGAAACGCCGTGACCTCGTAGGAGAAGGGTGGCATACGCGAATTATCGTTCAGGAGCGGAGTCATGGTATCCACCCGAACGCTGGTCTCCGCGCCCCGGGTGTTGAAGGCGCTGACCGGCTCGCCCCGCGAGTTAATCAGAGTCACCCGGTAGGATGTGGCACCGGGAGCCGGGTCCCAGTAGAAACGCACATAGCCAAAATGCACGATGTCCAGTGGGTGCGTGGGCCGGAAGCCGCTGCAATCACCGACAACTTGCGGTGGTGGCGCGGAATCGGACTGGGATCCAGGTTCCGGCGCACCCTCACGCGGAACTGCCGCCGCCAGACTGGCCTGCATCTGGGCGACTTCCAGCGCTGTCGGCACATTGACCTGCTCCGGCAGCAGCGTATCCAGTTGCGCCAGTTCAGCCGGGTTGATGGCTTCGATCTGCGCCCAGACCGCCGCATCGGTGCCGCAGTTCAAGGAAACGGTCTCGAATCCACGCGGCAGACCGAAAGCGTAATCGTCCAGCCACGCTTCACCATCGACCGCTATCAAACGGGTAGCACGGCACACCGTATCCCCGGTGACACCTTCCGGCAGCACGGTTTGATAAGCAGGATCAGCCGCGAACTCAGCGTAGGAACGGGCTTCAGCCTGCACGACGACCGTATCCAGCAGGTGCAATGCCGCTTCGTTGATCGTCAGCCGCACCGGTTGGGTTTCCAGACCATCGATCACCAGGGCCGCGCAGTTTCCCGTCACCAGGTCGAATGCCTGCAAGGACGATAATCCATCCATCACCGGCAGTTGATCCAGGCCATCGCCATAAACCAGCGAGGCGAATACCCAGGCCGGTGTATCCTCATAGGTCACGCGCAGCCACTCACGATCCGGGCTGAGACTATCCGCCGGGAGTTGTGTCCCCGGCGGAACACTGGCAAGCACCGTATGCTGTGTGCCGGGACGCGACCGCAAATTGATGTCGCCCGATGCGATGGTCATCACCGGCTCGACGAGTGTCAGTGTGTCCTCCGGACTGACGGTGTTCACCAGTTGCACATCGCCCAGCAGTGTATAGATCACGCCAGAGCCGATGAGCGGCAAACCGGCAAAGGTGTTGACCACCGCAGACTGACCAGCGGCAGTTGTCACCCCTTCCGCTGGTATCGGGCTGGCCGCACCGTCCAGGCAGACGTAACCACGCGGTAGATCACCACAGGATGCCACCGTCAGGGGTTCGCAGGTTTCCTGGGCCGCAGACCTGAAGGGAAAGAGCAAAATAATGAGAATAGCAATCGCAGCTTTCAATAGTCTCACCCTGATTGATTGTGCCGTTGGTAAATGATAAAGCACTGTACAAACAATGCAAGACGTGTGTTATATTCGCGGCATGGAAAAACAATCAACAGCCGAAGATCGCCGGCGGCAGCGGCAGGCGATGAATGATCTGATCTTGCATCTGCACCCACCCAAGGTACCGGCGGATTCTTTGCGTTTCACCTATACCTTTGGACTGGGTGGATTGTCGATTCTGTTGTTTTTCATCTGCATCGCCACCGGCCTGCTGCTGATGTTCGCCTATACTCCGGCCCCGGACCAGGCCTACCGCAGCATGATCAACCTGCGCACCGAAATCGCTTTCGGCCAGCTTATCCGCAACATTCATCATTGGAGCGCCAATCTGCTGCTGCTGGTGGCCTTTTTGCACATGCTGCGTGTGTTCTACACCAGCGCCCACCGTCCGCCGCGTGCGCTCAACTGGCAGTTGGGGCTGGTGCTGCTGTTCCTGTCGATTGCCGCCAGCTTCACCGGCTATTTGCTCCCCTGGGATCAACTGGCCTACTGGGCGGTGACGGTCGTCGGCAGCATGATTAACCATATTCCGTTTGTGGGCGACACTGTGCGCGATATGCTGCTCGGTGGCCGGACCGTCGGCGAGGCCACGCTGCGCAACTTCTACGTCCTGCATGTAATGGTCATCCCGCTGCTGTTTCTGGTTTTCGGTGTGTACCATATCTGGCGGGTGCGCAAGGACAAAATCAGCGTGCCGCGTCTACCTGCCGAGACGGAGACCAACCGCCCGCCGATCAAGCGGGTGACGACCATCCCGCATCTGGTCGGGCGCGAGGTCAACGTTGGCCTGATCGTCATCGCGCTGCTGCTGACCTGGGCCACTTTTGTCGATGCACCCCTGGGAGCCGCCGCCAATCCCAACGAACCGCCCAATCCGACCAAGACCGCATGGTATTTCATGGGTTTGCAGGAACTCCTGCTGCATTTTGAACCAACTTTTGCCGTGTTGATTATCCCGGCGCTGGCGGTGGCTGCGCTGGTGATCGTGCCGTATCTGGCCGACGAACACGATTACACCGGCGTCTGGTTCTGGACGGCGACCGGTCGCCGGGTTGCTGGTTGGAGTCTGGTATTCGGCGCAATCGTGACCGTTGCCTTTGTGCTGTTGAGTGAAAGTCTCGATCTAGCGACCCGGTTGGATACGCTGCCGGTGTGGATCACCAACGGTGTGATTCCGCTGCTGATTTTCGCCCTGCCGGTCATCGTCTTTGTGTGGTGGCTGCGGCGGCGCGGTGAGCAAACCCGGCTGGCGCTTTTCACCATCGTATTGTCTGCTTTTGTCACGCTGACTATCATCGGCAACCTGTTTCGCGGGACCGGTATGGCACTGATCTGGCCGGTATAAGGTAATGCAACGACGTGATTTTCTACAGCTAAGCTGGAATCTACTGTTAGGCACCGCTGCTGCCGGCGGCGGTTATGTTGGTTTCCGCTATATGTCGTCACTTATCGAAGCGGATGAGGGCGGCACACAGATTATCGCCGGTTCGCCCGACGTTTACGAACCGGGGAGTGTGGTGGCTTTCAACGCTGCCGGTATCTATCTGGTGCGTATGGAGGACGGCGGCTTTCTGGCGTTGTCGCGCATTTGCACTCATCTGGACTGCGTAGTGCTGTGGAATGGCACGCGCTTTAACTGCCCGTGTCATGGATCGCAGTTCGCCCGTGACGGTGACGTCATCAACGACCCGGCACCGCGCCCTCTCGATCAGTACGCCATCGAACTCGACGGTGAGGGCCGCCTTGTAATCGACACTGCCACTGTGATCGAACGGGACGAATCCGCACCTGAAGATCGCTTCTACGTCTCATGAGCCAGAAATTACCAGGTGTCCTGGCGACAGCAGCAATTGTCGCCATTCTGCTCACCGCCATCGCCATAGAGCCGCAGCGCCGCCAGCAGGCGAGTGAGGACTATCGCCGTGAGGTCCTCACCGAGGGAATCGAACTCTATGCAGAGAACTGTGCCGCCTGTCATGGTCCAGGCGGCGAGGGTAATGCGGACGGCCCCGCGCTGCTCGGTGCCAGCGGCTATCCCTACGATAACCTGTACCGTGTCATCGAGAGCAAACACTTCGACGGCGACTCATCGGCCTATGGGGTGGATTTTGGCGGCAATCTGGCATGGCCCGAAATCGACGCCCTGGCGCAACTGGTGCAGGCATCCGTCTGGAACGCCACCCGCGCCTTTGTTGCCGGACGCAATCTGTATGAATGGGTGCCGGTGGTGGAGGGGCTGGATAACCCGCTGCTGGTCAGAAGCGCCAACGACGGGTCCGGTCGCCTGTTTGCGCTGGAACAGACCGGCTTCATCCTGGTCATCGAGAACGGAGACTACATCTTCGAGCCGTTCCTGGATATTTCGCAGCGGTTCTCACTGGATGTCTTCACCGGCGGTTACAGCGAACGCGGCCTGCTGGGGCTGGCCTTCCATCCGAACTACGCCGAGAACGGCCTGTTCTTCGTCAGCCACACCGATGAAAACGGCCACAGCGTCATCGCCCGTTACCGGGTGTCGGAGTCCAATCACAACCGCGCCGATCCCGACAGCCGGGTCGAAATCCTGACGCAGGAGCAGCCCTTCTTCGACCATAACGGCGGCAACATCGTCTTTGGTCCTGATGGCTACCTGTACATCGGATTCGGTGACGGCGGCAACCCGGAACTGCCCAACTACAACTCGCAGGACCCATCCTCGTTTCTCGGCAAGATTCTGCGCATCGATGTGGACAGCGGCGAGACCTATACCGTGCCACCCGATAACCCCTTCGTCGATGATTCCGACTTCAGGCCGGAAATCTGGGCCTATGGTGTGCGCAATCCCTGGCGTTTCACCTTTGATCGCCAGACTGGCGATCTGTTTCTCGGCGATGTCGGCCAGTGGGAGCGGGAGGAAGTCAACTTCCAGCCAGCCGACAGTCCTGGCGGACAAAATTACGGTTGGAGCGCGTTTGAGGCCACCGCTCGTTACCTGGAAGACGTCGAACTCGATGCAGCAGACGTGACCATGCCGGTCATCGAATACCTGCACGACATCGGTTGCTCGGTCACGGGCGGTTATGTCTACCGGGGATCGAATCTGCCCGAATTGGAGGGCCAGTATTTTTATGGCGACTATTGCAGCGGGTTGATCTGGCTGGTCGAGCCGGGTGCATGGGAGCCGGAAATCTTCATGAACACCGACTTTGTCATTTCGTCGTTTGGCGAGGACGAAGACGGCGAACTCTATGTGGTGGACTACAAAGGTGGCATCTACCGGCTGGAACTGGCGACTGACCTACGCTGAATTGTGTTTTGGGTCAGGCTTTGTTATGCTTTTGATCGATTAACGTAAGAGAGGAAATACGATATGCGTTCCCGTGCATTGTTTGTGACATCCACTCTGCTGCTTGTTCTGGTACTGATCGTCCCGGCACTTGTTGCCCAGGAAGACGAACCCACCGTTGAACCCTTTCCCAATGTGAACCAGCGCCAGATCGTCGCCGCCGAACAGGTCTTTGAGAACGGTCGCATGCTCTATCTGCAACCGGCCCAACGGATATGGGTTCTTGTCTACGGCGAGGACACTCTCAGCGGCACCTGGATGCCCTATGCCGATACCTGGACCGAGGACTTGCCCGAATTTGATCCGGCTATCCGTCCGCCCGATGGCCTGCACCAGCCCATTCGCGGATTCGGCCACCTGTGGCAGGAGAACGCCGAAGTCCGTGACGGGCTTGGCTGGGCGCTCGATCCTGAGTTTGGCTATGAAACCACCTATGAATATCTCCCCGGCCAGATCGAGGTGGACGGCGACGATGTGGCAGTGCAGTCCGGCTTCCACAAACTTGGCAGCTACTATGGCGGTGTCTATACCTTCGACGAAATGGAAGGAACCTGGGTGCGTGAGGACGCGCCCGAAATCACCGATCTGGATGCACTGATGGCTCCCGAAGCCACTCCCGAAGTCGAAGACTGACGCACGAACTGTCTCACTCCGTCCCTCACCAATCTGGCTAAGCATTACCCACAAGTCGGGGGTGAAAGAGCGAACGGAAGAATAAGGCGCTTTACCTCACCCCCTGGCCCCCTCTCCATGATGTGGAGAGGGGGAGTCATGCGAGGATTAAGCCCCTCTCCAGTTTGGAGAGGGGTTGGGGTGAGGTGTTATCCGGTGATGCGAGACCACGTTCCGGTGACGGGCGAGCCAGAGACGCGGATCGTGCCATATCCCGGCAAATTGACGTAGAAGGCGGTTCCCTGTCCTTCAAACTGGATCGTAGTCAGAGCGCTCAGATTGGCAGCAGACGTCGCCCAACCGATGCCTTCAGGACTGCACCATAGACCGATGGTTCCATTGGTGTTGTGATACGCCCAATTGAACACGTTCTCCGGCGGAAAGAGTCCGGTAGGGGGCGTACCGCAGGTGGTATAGTCGGTCGTCACACCGTCCCACACGTTGGTATACACCATATATCGTCCATTGGTGGTGTTCAGACCGTACACCCGGTCTTCGCCGTTGATGAGCGCGTTGAACATCAACCCTTGCTGGAAAAGCTGCAATTTACCTGTGATCGTGACTGGCGGCCCCAGGGGGCATCCCGCGTCCGCCGGGATGTTGGCAAAGAACCAGGGCGTGCTGCACACAAGCTGCACCTGGATTGGCAGCGATTGCGTCGCCTGCTGGCCGCCCCGGATCGCAGTCAGCCGGAAAATCACCTGACTGCCGCTGTTGGGGACCGTCACTGGCAGTGTGCCAGTCGGCGTAACGCTGTAGACCTGTAGCTGCTGGCCCTGCTGGTCCAACTGCTCGATCTGGGCTGAGTCGCTGACCGTCTCCCAGGCCAATGTGATCGCGGAGCCGCCCTGTGCCACCGGCACACTGCTGGTGAACGAGATGATCTGCGGTCCGGCGCTGGTGGGGGTCGCTGTCGGCGTAAATGTCGCCGTTGGTGTGTTGGTGAATGCCGGAGTCGATGTCGCTGTAGCCGTCGGCGTCGCCGTGCTGGTCGGGGTAGGTGTATCCGTCGGCGTGACGGTGTTTGTTGGTGTGATGGTCGGGGTATTGGTAGACGACGGCGTGACACTGGGCGTGGTTGTGGCTGTGCTGGTCTCAGTCGGGGTCGCCGTTGGTATGTCGGATGGTAAAATAACGCGAGTCGGCAGTGCCGCTTCTTCGTCGCCATTGCCACTGTCGCAGCCTGCAAATGTGAGCAGGAGCAGGAGCAAAATCAAATGTTTAGTCATGGCCCACCTCAATGATGGTGTTGTTATTTGCAATCATACTGCTAATCGGGACAGCCTGCCAATCCGCAGAAGCGGAAGCTCTACCGACCCGTGTTGATCTGCCGACCCTGACGTTGACGGTGGCCCCGTCCGATACTGCCACCATCACCGCGTCACCAACAGCCACCATCACAGCCACGCCGACCATTACCGATACACCCATACCGACAGATACACCCACAGCCACCCCTATTATCATCCCGACGCTGGCACAGACAGCGACATTGGTGCCGCTCCCAACACCGATTCCGCGCCGTGACCTGCCGGAGCGCTTCGTCTTCGGTCAATCGATTCAGGGGCGCGATTTGCTGGCGCAGCGTATCGGCAACGGCGGAACGCTGATTCTGCTGGTGGGCGGCATTCACGGCGGGTGGGAGTCGAACACGGTGACGCTGGTCGAGGAATTGGTCGCTTATTTTGAAACGACACCGGAGGCGCTGCTGCCCGGTATGAGCCTGCTGTTTGTGCCGTCGCTCAACCCGGATGGACTGGCTATGGGACAGACACTGTCCGGGCGTTTCAACGCCAACACCGTCGATCTCAATCGTAACTGGGGCTGCGGATGGGAGCCGGTAGCAGTCTTCCAGAACCAGCAGGTCAGTCCAGGCACCGGCCCCTTCTCTGAGCCGGAAACGCTGGCGTTGGCCGCATTGATTAACGATGTACGTCCGGCGGTCGTATTGTTCTATCATAGTGCGGCCAACGGGGTGTTCGCCGGGAACTGTCCTGGCAGTGGCGTATCGGAACCGATGGCGGCAGTCGTGGGACGCGCTACGGATTATGCCTACGGCCAACCCTTCAACGCTTACCCCGTGACCGGCACCGCACCGTCGTGGGTCGACAGCCTGGGCATTCCATCAGCCGATGTTGAACTGGCTACATCAGCATCGTCAGAATTCGACCGCAATTTGCGCGGGGTCATGGCGCTGCAATGCTGGCTGCTGGGTGCCGGTACAACTGCTGTCCCGGCCTGTAATGAGTTTAGAATTGAGGGTTGAATGCGCATACCAATTTTGAGTCAGGTCGAACATGTCGCGCTGGTGAACAGACTGCCGGTGCAAAAACGGTTTGTTTATGTTCTGGTCTCCACGCTGGCGATCTGGACGGGTTTTGCGGTCACCATTGGTCTGTCATTGCTGCTGGCGATTCTGCTGTTCGGTGTGTTTGTGACGCCGATTGAGACCACCAACGACGTCATCATTCTGGCAATCCCCATCGTCTGTGCTGTACTGGCACTGGTGGGCTTCAGCAGCCATCCCGGCCTGACACATGTTCTCACGCAGGATCATGCGGGGTCCACTTTCCGACGAGCGTTTAAAGCCGGATTGTGGCGTGGACTGGTCGGTGGTTTTGGCTTCGGATTTCTGTGGAGTCTGGCCCTGCGGGTGAGCAACATTTACATCGAGTTGAACACGATCCTCGATGTCGATTTCCGTGTGGGTGAATTGCTGATTTACAGCTTGCTGATTGCGCTGGCGGTCGCACCGACATTTGCCCTGCTGCGAGCTATCACCAGTGTCAGCAGTCATCTGGTGCTGTACTGGTTGGCCCCTGACGCTGTGCGGAGGAGTTCACCATGAGACCCGACTACGCCGAAAATGTCGAACACTGGGAACTCGACCGCCTGATCGTGATTCTACTGCGCCAGTTCCGGCGGGTACTGGCCGATCACGGAGTCGAATTGCAGGACAGCACTATCCGCGCCATCGGCGGCAATCCCACCCAGGCCCCGGACGATCTCAAAGCCGCACTGGTCGCCGCCATCGCTGAAAGCGAGACGGTGCTGGCGCAGTGGCACCTGGATTTCGCCACGTCGCTCAAAACCGATATGGACGCTCTCGAATGGACGACCACCGCCGATTTCCTGGCGCTGGCGAATGAGAAGATCAACGCCGAGGTGCGTATCTCGGCGGGCAGTTCGCTGCTGCTTCTGCTGGGCGACCGCCGCCATGCTGATTATCTGCTGCAAGCCATTGACCATGATCTGAACACACAGGGCCGCCTGGATGTCGATGCGATGATCGCGAGACGCGCCCTGCTGCATGCTACCAACGTGGACCCGAACGCTGCCGACTGGCTGGATCAGGTCCGTGCCTGGGTCAGGGATAAATGATGTAGGCTGTACATAGCTGCAACCCCGGCAGCGGCAAGACGTATAGACTCAGGGGATGACCCCATTTATACTGTTCTGGTTGAGGCATGTAGAAGGGAAAGTCTGTGGTACGTTGGATTCTCATCGTCCTGGCTCTGGTACTGGCGGGCTGCCAGAGTGATGACTCATCTGATGAACCGCCGAGTGATCCTGTTGGGATGCTCGTCGAAGCTGCGGATAAGATACGGGCAGCCAAAACATTTCGTATGGAAGCCACCCATTCTGGTGCGGACTATCTGATTTCGGTCTATCTGGGCGAAGATGACAGCGTACCGGTTGAGGTCGCATTCCGGCGTGCCGTCGCGCAGTATGTCGCAGAAGACATCCTGCAAGCTAACGTCAGCATTTTGCTCGGTGGCGTCACCGTCGGCCTGGATGTTTATGCTGAGGGTGAAGAACAATGGTGGCGGCTGGCCGGTACCGGATGGGTAAACGGAGATTTTGCACCCGGCTTCAATCCACATACCCTCATCGGTGAAGAAACCGGCTTCCAGGCCGCACTCGCCGCACTGGAAAACCTTGAATATATCGGCACGGATACCCTCGAAGACGGCACAAGAACCTATCGTCTATCCGGAACGGCCAACGGACCGGACGTCACCGCGCTGCTGGTCGGTCTGATCGAAGCGGAGGACAGAGTCAATGTGGAGGTCTACATCGACCGCGAGACCCACTATCCGGTGCGGTTGATTATCGAGCAGCCGGAGACCATCACCGAAGAGACACCGGACCCGACTACCTGGACCATTGACGTTTACGACATCGGTGCCGAACCCGAACTAACCGGCCCAGAGAGCGCATGACCACGCCAACGGCACATACTGGACGGCGGCCCTGGCTGATTCTGGCGGTCATCAGCATCCCGGTCTTTGTGGGATCGCTCGATCTGACCGTCGTTTCTGCTTTCCTGCCGGAGCTTATCGCAGACCTGGAAATTGAACTGCAAACCGGGCTGGACGATGCAGCCTGGATTCTGAGCGCCTATCTGCTGGCTTATACCATCAGTTTGTCGTTTATGGGGCGGGTGAGCGACCTCATCGGACGACGATGGGTATATGCTCTCTGTTTGCTCACATTTATCGCCGGGTCGGTGTTGGTCGCCATCGCTCACACCTGGCCGACCGATCTGCTCTATCGTGTCTACCGTCGCATGGGCGAACGCCCGGACATCGCCTATGTCAATTTGCAGGCGATCATCTTCGGGCGTGTAATCCAGGCACTTGGAGCCGGGGCGCTGGTCCCGGTCAGTATGGCGCTGGTGGGTGATTTGTTCCCACCCAAACAGCGAGCGCAGCCGTTAGGGCTGATCGGTGCTATCGACACCCTCGGTTGGGTGTTGGGCCATCTCTACGGCGGGGGCTTTGTGCAGTTCATGCCCTGGCAGGGGCTATTCTGGATGAATGTGCCGCTGACCCTGTTCGCGCTGGTGGCGACCCTATGGGCGCTGCGCGGTATGCCCCAGCAGCGCGTCAAAGGACGCTTCGATTTCCTGGGCGCAGCTTTGATCGTCGGCGCGTTGAGCGGGCTAAATATCGGCCTGGGGGCCAATATCGACCTCAGCAGCA
>CAYQJO010000093.1:0-15455 GCA_964417785.1 uncultured Anaerolineaceae bacterium
ACATAGCCCGGTGTTCTACATTTCTGCGGACGGCAATAATGCCGTCCCTACCCACGTTTTCGTAGGGACGCGATTTTTCGCGTCCGCCGTGAGAATAGCTATTTTCTTGGAAATGCCTAATAGCGTATCAGAACTTCGTCCAGCGGTTTCTTCGTGATAGCCGGGACTTCAGCGTCGTCTGCCGGGTAGCCCACCGGAATGACGACGAAGGCGCGTTCGTTGGGTGGACGCTGCAACACCTCGCTCAAAAAAACCATCGGACTCGGCGTGTGGGTCAATGTCGCCAGACCGGCTTGATGCAGGCTGGCAAGCAGCATTCCGACCGCGATGCCGACCGAATCCTGCACGTAGTAGTGCTTGATCCGTCCGGTGTCGCTCAGCCCGTAAGTCTGGGCAAATACCACGATCAGATAGGGCGCGTCTTCCAGGTGCGGTTTTTGCCAGTCCGTGCCGAGATGGGCGATGGCTTCCAGCCATTCATCGCTCATGCGCCGCTCATAATTGTCTCTTTCCTCAGCCTCGGCGGCCAGCCGTATCCGGTGCTTGATGTCTGGATCGCTGACGACTGCGAATGTCCAGGGCTGCTGGTTGGCCCCGGATGGCGCGGTGGCTGCGGTAGCGACGGCGTTCTCGATCAACTCGTAGGGAACCGGTTCGGTCGAAAAATGACGCACAGTGCGGCGAGTCCGCATGCGGGCCAGGAATTGGCGCGAGCGGTGCTGTTGTTCTTCCAGTGGAAGGCGTTCAAAATCCAGTTTTTGGGTTATCATCGAATTGTCCAAAGCTATACGATTGCTGCCACCAATGATATAATCGCCCGGTTAATTTTCTACCTGGAGATGGGTCATGCAGCGCAAATACACCTTGAGCGTGATTATTCCCTGTTACAACGAAGTGGACTTTCTGGAAGATGTTCTCCGGCGGGTGCGGGCGGTGCAACTGGCGGACGAGATCATTATTGTCGATGATGGCTCGACCGACGGTACCCGCGACATTCTTCACCGCCTGGAAAATGAGACAGGGAACGAGGACCTGCGCATCCTGTATCATGAGCGCAATCAGGGCAAAGGCGCTGCCCTGGTGACCGGCTTCGGTGTGGCGAAAAGCGATATTCTGCTCATTCAAGACGCCGACCAGGAATATGACCCCCGCGACTACCCGATTCTGCTCAAGCCGCTGGAAGAGGGCATCGCCGTCGTTGTCTATGGATCGCGCTTTCTTGGCGGTCCACGCAAGGCGATGAACTTCTGGAACATGGTCGCCAACAAGATGCTCACGCTGGTGACCAATATACTCTACAACGCTATCCTCAGCGACATGGAAACCTGCTACAAAGTTTTCAAGCGTGATGTCGTCCGCGATATGACCATCCACGCACGCGGATTCGAGTTCGAGCCGGAGTTCACCGCCAAAGTGCTGAAGCAGGGCATTCGCATTTATGAGGTGCCGATTTCGTATAACGGGCGCGAATGGTACGAGGGCAAGAAGATCAAATGGACCGACGCGCCCAAAGCGGTCTGGACACTGGTCAAGTATCGCTTCGTGAACTGATGCGTCGAATTGTCGTCGGGGCCAGCCTGCTGCTGGCGTTAGTCCTGTGGCTGGACCTGACCCCCTGGGTACGCGGCGGTTTCGGCTGGCGCTGGCCTTATGATCCGGTGACGTTTGAGCGAGCAATCCCTCTGGCGCTGGTTCTCGTCATTTATCTTGCCGGGTCCATCTTGATATGGCAGCGGCGCGGCGCGTTAATGTGGGCTTTTGCCGGCACAGTTGCAGTGTCGCTGACCGTACTGGCCTTGCGTGGTGACGGGGTGTTCTTCGAACTGCTGGCCCGAACGATGGGACGGGATGTCAACGGCACCCACTGGGCGGCGGCCCGCATCGACTGGCAGAGCGACACCTGGTACGACTGGTGGGAGATTGCGCACGAACCCGGCACATACAGTATCCATGTCGCGGTCGCGCCGCCAGGACTGCCCATGCTTTACAGCCTGCTCAACGCTGGATTCGATGCCATACCGGCAGCCGCCGACCCCTTGCAGCGCTTTTTGCTTCCCTACCAGTGCCATAATTACAACCTGCTCGGCTATTCGTCTGGACAGTGGGCGTCAGCCATGCTGGGTATTCTCACGCCGGTGATCGCCGGATTGACTGTATTTGTACTCTATGGCTTGACTCGCTCACGGACAGCGATGCTGTGGTGGCCGCTGATCCCGGCGCTCGGCCTGTTCGCCGGGACATGGTACACGGTTTTTCCACTGGTGGTGCTGGTGGCGTTCGGACTGCTCAAGCGTGGGTTGGCACACGGGCCGTTCTGGTTGGTGACGGCGGGACTGATCGCCGGGTTAGGGACCTTCGCCAATTATGTCTTCATCGCCGTAACTGGCTTCTACGGCTTCTACACCCTCACCCATTATGGTCTGCGCGAACGAGGGACACGCCCCATCTACCGACCAGTACTGGTCGGGGTATGGTTTGGCCTGGGATTGACGCTGCCCTGGCTGGCCTACTGGCTGTATACCAGTGTCCCTCCCTGGGACATCTTCAGCGCCTCGTTTGATCTGCACCTGGAACTGGAACGGGACTATCTGCCCTGGGTGTTCCTGCACCCCTGGGATTGGACACTCTTCACCGGGCTGGCACTGGTGCTGGTCTGGTTGGGTGGATTGTGGCGGCAGCGCCGTAACCCGCCGGTACTGGCGTTGGCACTGCTCCTGACGGTCGTCACATTGGCTGTGAGCGGCACCGGGCGCGGCGAATCGGGCCGGGTATGGCTGGTCTTCACACCGCTGCTGCTGATCGCCGCCGCCGAAATGCTCCCCCGTGATGGACTGAAGCGCGAGTGGTTCATCGTCGCTGCCAGTCAGGCGGTACTTCTGCTGGCGCTGGCGGCAACGGTCAGCGCGGTCGGTCATGACCTGGAACAACCACCGGACCCGCCGCAGCTTGCCGGAGTCGATTGGGTCGATCTTGACAGTGTTTTCTACGACGGGCGTACCGGCGTGGTCTTTCGATTGGCGGGATGGCACGGTCAGGTCGATAATGGAACCGTACTGCTCAGTCTGCGCTGGCAAGGACTCGAAAGGCCGACCGATGTCTACTGGTTCGGCGCGGTCCCGGTGGACCCGGCGGGCCGCAGCGGCGACTCCCTGGTCTGGCAGCCAGAGGCCGGTTATCCGACCACCTGCTGGGCAAACGGCCAGATGATAGAGGATCAGGTGCGCGTGCCGCTGCCCGGTGAAGACGGTCCCTGGTGGGTGAGTCTGGCTGTCTTCGGCGACGATACCCAGACTGAAGGCCGGCTGCGAGTCCGGTTGGCTGATGGAAGGGAAGATGTGCAGGTGGGACTCGGTCCCATAGAGTAAGGATGCGCGATGTGGGTTCGCAGGGGGATACTGGTCTTGTTCATCGGACTGTGGATGATCGGCCTGGGCCTGATTTTGCTGGCTCCGTTCATCCGTCTGGCGACCTTTGGCCTGGAAGGTGATGACCTCTACGGGGCGCTGCTGCTGACCTTCTCCCGCGATAACCACGACGACCACCCCTACTTCTATGCTGATATTCGCCTCAGTTTCCGTGATCTGGTGCGCGACCTACCGGAGACAGCCACACTTCAGGTGTTGTTTCCCCACCAGGATAAAGCCTGGATATGGGCTTATCCGCGTATAGTGGTCGAGGTACCTGATGCTGGCAGCGTCCAGCCGGGTTTGCCGGTCATCACGACCGAAATCCTACCAGATCGCGATTGTCAGCCCGGTGGGGAAGGGTTGTCATTGTGCCGTTGATCCCATTTTTGACAACCTGGCTGATCGGCTGGTCGATTTACCGGTTGGTCCGGCAAGACGAGGCACTATCGCCGGAGGCATTGGGCAGCGCGTGGCTCCTGGGGACCGCCGCTGTCGGATTCATCCATTACCTCAGCATCGTGCTATTCCAGGCCAATCCACCGACGCTGCTGGTTCTGGCGCTGGCGATTCCCGCTTTCTGGCTGCGCCCGCGCCGCCTGGATGGATGGTCGGCGTTCCGGCGTGAACGTCTGGCGACCCTGGGCTTGCTGCTGCTGCTGGCAACTTTGCCGGTCTTTCTGGCGATGTCGGGATTCACCGCTGATGCGACACGCATGTGGCTGGCGAAGGCCCAGCTTTACGCGCAAAAGCCGGATTACACCTACATGATCGAGAACCTGTACTGGCGCTGGCATCCGAGTTATCCACCCTTGTTCAGCCATCAATACCAGTGGCAGCTTGTCTTCACCGAGACGACACTGGGCCTCAAACTGCCGCTGTTCGGTTATTACGTTGCGACGTTGATGGCGGTGTTTGCCCTGCTGCGCGACCGAATCTGCCAGCCGGTGTTGTGGACAGTCCTGACTGCTGGCTTTCCCATATACTGGTGGTTCTGGCCGCTGGGGACGGCAGACCCGGCCCTGGCCGCCTTCGCCGTGATGGGATTGTACTGGGTGGGCCGACATGGAGTCGCTGGCGCTTTGCTTCTCGGTCTGATGCCGCTGGTAAAAACCGAAGGTCTGCTGCTGCTGGCGTGTATTCTGGTGGGCATCCTCATCGCGGAACGACGTATCCGCACGGTCGGGATGGTGCTTGCATGGGGGGCAATCTGCACGCTGTCATGGTGGTTGATTGTGTGGCGTACCGGTGTTGTGGACAGCGATTTTGCTCTGTCGGCATTCTCACCCGACCGCATCATACCCGTGCTGGAACGGACTCTGCCGATAGTGTTGAACCCGATCCTGTTCGCCTTTTTGTGGTTCTTCTTCTTCCTGCTTCTGCTGCTTGGATACTGGAAGCACATGCTGCTATGGCTGCCGACTGCGCTCTATGTGATACTGCTGATCGCCGCCTATACCTTCAGCACCTATCACATGGGCGTCGACAACCACATCCACCAGAGCATGGAGCGCATTCTGCTTCAGGTAGTGGCACCAGCTATGGTGTATCTGGCACTGTCTGCTGGAAAGCAAAAGAACCGCACAGAGGCGGCTCTGTAGTTCGCTGTTGTGAAAACTAGGTCAGGCGGTTGTAGAACTCAACTACAAGCTGGATGTCCACCGGAATCGGAATTTCCTTCTGTTCCGGAATGCGCATCATCGTCGCCTGGAACTTGTCCGGTTCCACATTCAGGTAGACCGGGGCGGTTACACCCTGTTCCAGCAGTTCGATAACATGCGGGTTCTTTTGCATCTTGGGACGGATGCTGACGACATCGCCGGGGCGCACCTGATAGGACGGCAGGTCAACCCGCCCGCCGTTGACGTTGATATGACCATGCACCACCATCTGACGGGAAGCCCAGACGGTCGCGGCGAAACCAGCCCGCTGGACGATATTATCCAGGCGGCGCTCCAACAGGACCATCAGATTTTCGCCGGTACGACCCGGCATCTGGTCGGCCTTCTTGTAGTAGTTACGAAGCTGACGCTCACGCACATTGTAGATGAAAGCAAGTTTCTGCTTCTCATCAAGCTGGAGACCGTAGTCACTGCGGCGACCGGAGCGGAACTGCTTTTCCTTGCCATGATCGCCAGGTGGGTAAGGACGGTTCTCGATGATTTTTTGATACTTGGCACGCGAGATCAGCACTTCGCCGAAGCGGCGCTGCATCTTCGTTTTGGGGCCATGATACGATGCCATAAGTGAAAAACCTCTTGTCTAACGGGACAAAACCCGATTATGTGCTTCGGAAGTAGGAGCTATTCTATCGCTTTTTAGTCCGATTTCCAGGGTTAGTTTGTCCCCAGAGCGTAGACATCGCGCCGATTCCAGCCTGATTCCGCTGCAACCGCCTTCGCCGCCTGCGAAAGTGACTCGCCGTTGTCCAGGCGGACCTGAAGCGCCACCTGTACCCGATCCTTGTCCCACAGCGGTTGGTCCAGCACTTTGCCACCGACGACGATGACGACCTCACCGCGTGGCGGTGTCGCCGCGTAATGGGCGCGGACTTCCTGAACTGTGCCGCGTGTGAATTCCTCAAACTTCTTGCTGATCTCACGGGCCACACACAGCGGGCGTTCACCCAGAGCTTCACCGACCATGTTCAAGGTATCGACCAGCCGGTTAGGACTCTCGAACATGACCAGTGTGCGCGTCTCATCACGCAGACCGAGCAAGAACTGCCGCCTGGCTCTGGTCTTACGTGGCACGAATCCGAGATAGATGAAACTATCGGTGGGCAAACCGGATGCCACCAGTGCCGGGATCAAGGAACTGGCTCCTGGCAGCGGTTCGACCCTTATCTCATGCTCAACAGCCGCCACAACCAGTTCATAGCCTGGGTCGCTGATCCCTGGCGTACCGGCATCCGAGATGAGTGCGACATCCCCTAGTGCCAGCGCGTCTAGCAGCGTATCCAGCTTTTCCAGCTTGTTATGCTCATGGTAGCTGGTCAGCGGGGTGCAAATATCGTAATGATCGAGCAAGACACGGCTGGTGCGTGTGTCCTCGGCAGCAATCAAACTCACCTCACGCAGGATTCGCAGCGCCCGCAAGGTGATGTCTTCCAGGTTGCCTATGGGCGTTGGGACGATATAAAGGGTTCCCAATTAGCCATCCAGAAGTGCGTAGGCGTTTTCTGCATAGTCCTCTGCCGTGCCGCTGCCCACATCAATCATCGGTGTGTTGTGCGACTCGGCCAGCATCTTCTCGCTCTGAATCCGCTCTTTTAGTTGCCTGACGTCGCGGTCGTTTGGCTCATAGTTCAGTGCATCATCAATCAGAAGCTCAGCAACGGTGATATGACGCCGGCTTTGCAGCAGCAGCCGCGCCAGTTCGACAATGACACTGACGATGTTGTCGACATTATCGCTGACATACGCCAGATGGAGAGCCTGACGATAGCGGAGAACCGCCTCACCAAGCTGGCCGGATTGCGTGGCGGCGTAGGCCAGACTACTCAGTTGCAGACCTTCCTCTTCGCGGTCCCCGGTCTCACGCGCAATATACAGCGCCGATGTGTGGAAGTTGACTGCTTCCGCCCACCGGCCTAATTCACCGTAAGCGCTGCCCAGACCGCCGAGTGTGCGGCCCTCGTAATCGCGCTTTTCCTGTGCTTTGAACAGTGCCAGACATTGTTCCCAGGTGTCGATGGCGTTTTCCGGTTCGCCGTTGTCGAGTTGAGCAAAACCGAGTTTATACAGAATGATGGCTTCGTTTTGCTTATCGTCACGCTGGCGAGCGATTTCCAACGCCGCCGAGTAATCCACGTCCGATTGCTCACTCTCGCCCAGTTGTTCACGGGAGTCGCCCAGAGTGACAAACATCTGCATACGTGACTCTGGTTCGTCCATCTCCTGCGCCAGTTTGACACCCCGCGAGGCGTGCATGATGGCAGCCTGATAATTTTCAGTTTTCGCCATCAACGCCGAGAGCATATCGAGGGTTTCCAGGATACCGGTTTTGTCGTCCAGTTCTTCGTAGATCGTCAACAATTCAGCATAGGTGGCGATGGCTTCGTTTTCCATGCCCTCTTCCACCTGGAGATCACCAATGGCCTTGAGGACTTCGATCTGTTTGGGACCGTCACCGGCCTGCCGGAATTGGGCCAGGGCTGTGCGCAGTTGGGTGATGTCGCGGCTGGAAAGATCGACCGCTTCACTGACCGGTACTGCGACATCGGCGTCGTCAGTCTCATCAAACACATTACTGATGAAGGTCGCTTCCAGCACCTCATCGGCCAGTGCTTCATCCTCATCATCTTCGATTTCGTCGTCGGGAAAGTCGTCTTCGGGAAGCGGCAGGGCTTCCTCTGGCGGAGTATCAGTATACGCCGGGAAGGCCGTCGCCGAACTTCCGGCCAGGGTGCGTAGGCGCTTCTGTTCGTAACGATGATCCTCGAAAAAGCCTTTTGTCTCAAGAATATCGACCAGATCAGAGACAAATGTCCGGTTGTCCTGGTCCGCCGCCCACTGAGCTGTGACCATCACGTTCTCCATCTCGATTGCAGCATCGGACTGGCGAGCGAAATCGAGAACGGCATCAAGGACTTTGCTCTGTAAACCGTTCAACCGGTTGGAATTGCGCAGCCATGTACGGGCAAACTGGTATACCGTCGGGTGCATCTGATAATACGGTTTGCCACCGCGCTGAATGCGACTCACCAGATAAAGCTGGGACAGGATACCCATCGCTTTAGCGACGGAGTCTTCTGGCGCACCGCTGAGAACGCTCATAAACGACGGTGAACCCTTACCGGTCAGTGTAGCCCCAAGATACAACACCAACCCTTGAAGCGGCTCGGTCAGGGAGCGGAAACTCACGATGAAGGCGTTGGTCGGGCTGCTGCCGCCGGAAGCCTGGGCAATCTGCTGCATCAATTTGACGTAGGTCGCAGGGGTCTGCTTGCTGGCGATCATGGCACGGGCCGCCACAATAATGCCCAACGGTAAATATCCGACCAGACGGGTCAACTCAAAGATATTCTCGTCATCCGCTGTCATGCGGGCCTCGCGCCTGAACAACTCGGCGGCCTGCTCCGCATCCAGCTTGTCAAGACCGAGGACAGCCCACGCCCCGTCAAGTTTCTGTTCGGTGGCGACCAACACCGGCAGGCCGTTCACACACCGGCTGACGAAACGTGAGGCGACATCGGCTTCAATCTCGCCATCGATGACGAGAAACGGTTTGTTGCTCTTGAGTGTGTTTTCCACCGCACCGATCATGCCAACGGGATTGTCGCTGTGGGTGATCTCCTCAACGTTGTAAGCGCGTCCCACCCGGACCAGCAGTTCTTCCAGCGGCGGGTTATCGACATTTAACCAGAGGACTCCCCCTGGTTGTTGGGTATAGGCCCCGGCCAGTGTCGCCGCCAGCGCTGTTTTGCCCACGCCTACAGGTCCGTGAATCAGCACCGGGTGTCCGGCTTTGAGTCCGGCATAAACCTGCTTGAGCGCCGTTTCGCGCCCGACGAGTTTGCCGGTCGATACCGGCAGTGCTTTCGCCTCGTGTATCGGTGCTTCGTAGGACATAAGAACCTCACCATGTCAGCCCAGTATGAGGTGAAGTATACCACCCATGCTTAAGTCACAACAATTCAGCGAATAACTTCCCAGGCGAGGTGATTGATTTCGGGAATAACCAGCTTTTCCATCGCCGTCTTGACTGCGTTGGTGCTGCCCGGCATAGAGACGACCACCGTGTTTTTGTACACACCGGCGGTAGCGCGGCTGAGCATCGCGGCAGCACCGATCTCCTCATAGCTGAACATACGGAAAAGCTCGCCAAAACCGGGCAGAGTCTTTTCCAGGTAGCGGCTGATGACATCGTAGGTGGTGTCGCGTGGAGAGATGCCGGTGCCGCCGTTAAACAGCACGATCTGAACGGCTTCCATACTGCACAGATCGTCCAACGCACGGGCGACCTGATCTGGCTCATCCTTGATGATACGATAGGCGGCGATATGGTGGCCCAATCCGGTCAATCGCTCGTCGAGGTAGGCCCGGTTCCTGTCGGTTTCAGGGGTGCGCGTATCGCTGACAGTGACGATGGCGACGGTCACGGGACCGCTGCCCGCCTGTTGACGATGGTCATCTGCGCCCATAATCAAATCCTTTTTGCGCTGAGTGTAGCCGATATAGACGCAGCCAGACAGTCCCTAATACTCTTCGGGGATAATGACCCACATGATGATATACAGCCAGAATCCGCCGCTGACGGCGAAAAACGCCAGGACAAAAGCCAGTCGCACCAGCGTCGGATCGATGTTGAAGTATTCCGCCAGACCACCACAAACACCGCCGATCATCCGCTCCGACCGGGAACGGGTCAGTCGCTTGCCTTCCATCACACGATCTCCTTGTTATGTGTTCTGATCTATGATTTATTACGCTTATCGGCACATCAGGGTTGCAGTTTACGCGCACGCAGCGCCAGAAACAGCGGGATTTCGTCATCTGCCATTTTCTCCGCCTTACTGCGGTTCTTCTTGAGACTGGCATCACCAACGGCAATCTCTCGCATCTGATCCACCAGGAGACCGAAGCTGGCAAGCGTGTTGACATAATCGCCAATGGCCCGGTGAAAGCTAATGGTGACACCGGTCTGGTGCTGCTTCATCGGCACTGGCAGCGGCGACAGGTAGCGATCCACCCGCCGGTACTGCAATTTGCGGTTTTCGTCATAACCCCACCCACTCTGGCGCGGGATTCGGAAGGCCGGATGGGTCATCAACAGGACCGCCCGCCCGTCAGGTTTCAGCGCCCATTCCGCGCTCTGGATAACGCTATCGAGCGGGTCCATGTCCTGGATACTGAGCAGGAACACCACCGCATCAAACGACGCCGCATCAAGCGATGCGTCAGTCGCCAGCCGGGCCACATCGGCTTTGAGGAAGCGTCCGTGCTGGCCGTGATGCTGGCGGGCGTAGGCCAGCAGCTTCGGGCTAACGTCGATCCCGGTGTAATGCGCCCCCGTTTTAGCGACGTAGGGAGCCAGCACACCCTGCCCGGCACCCATATCCAGAATCGCTTCGTCGGGCTGCGCATCCAGCAAGTCCAGCACCGCCGGAATTGCCAGTTTGCGGTGATGGATGCTGCCACCTTTTCCCACCCATCCATCATACCAGGCGGCGACCGCATCCCAACCCCGGCGTGGTTTTCGTTGTGATCGTTTTTCACTCATGCTGTAATGGTAGCGGAGAAGGGCGCGGTTTGCGAAGGGAGAAGACCACCGTGCCGATCATGAGGATCACGGTCAGACCGCTGACGACCGCGCCCACAATGACACTATCCGGCACAAACACGATCTCCACATGCTGATCCACACCTGCTTCCAGCGGAATTCCCATCAGACCGGCGTAGGTATCGACCAGATCGACCGGATCGCCGTCCACCGATACTCGCCAGCCGGGATACAGTGGCATGGAGACGGTCAGCAGTGCCGGTGTGCCGGTGGAGACGGTCATACTCATGCGTTCGGCGGAGTCCAGGCGAAATCCCTCGACGGTGCTGAGACCGGGACGCTCACCAGGAAGTTCAACCGGCGCGGGTTCCAGCAGGATGGCGGTCTCGCGCAGATCGACACGCGGGTCGGCCATAAACTGACGGGCGAAGTCGGGGTTAGCCTCTGCCACGATGGCGTCGTAGACCAGATGCGCCATCGGTCGCGGATCAATCATCTCGAACAGTTCGTAGTCCGGACCGTAAGCCAGCAGTTCGAGTGGAACATCCGTCGGGGCGGGTTCGGCCAGTGTGACATAACGTACCGACAGCACCTCCCAGAAGCGCTCCACCGGAATCTGGCGCAGTTGGTACGTGGAGTCCAGCGGTATCGGCCCGATGCCGTAAATATCAGGGATGCGCCAGTACAGACCGTAAGACTGCACCCCGGCACTGCCGTCCACGCGCCATTGAATGTTGCCGTCCGTCACCTGAAGCTGGTCGAGCATAACCGGCGGTTGCACGCGATTCTCCGGGCTGTCCAGCACAAAGTTATTTGAGCGGGTGTTGACCGTGAACAGGTCAACCACCAGAATCAACAGGATCAAGGCTGGCGCATGGGTGAAGGTGGTCAACAACCCGGCCATGACGATCACGAAGACCAATACGCCGGTAGCGGCAACCGGGCTGCCGACCGCCAGCAGCAGCAGATGGACGGCGAAAAAGCCAGTCGCCATGATCTGCACCGTGCGCCGGTCACCGTTGGCGATTTGATCCGCTGCCAGGACCGCCAGCGCAAACGACACGATGAAAACCATGTGTTCCTGCAAGCGAAAGACGCTGACTCCCGGCAAAACCAGATAGAAGACGTCGTAGACAATGCTGTTGCGCCCCAACGAAATACCCAGACCAACCAGCGCCACCGCCCCCCAGAATATCTGCGGTGGTCCAGCACGGATCAGGCGAGCGAGTGCCAGCAGCAAACCGGCCACGCCAACATATAGCGGCAGCCAGGAACCATCCTGCGACGGCCATAGGATATGGGTAAGCTGGTCGAAGGGCAGGCCGTTGGATTTGTCCAGGTAGCCGTATTGGTCCAACCGGGCCGAGAGCAGCGTGAACTCGACCGACGGTAGAAGTTGGATCATCGACAGGCCGCCGCCAGCCAGCAGTGCCAATGCCATGCGCCATCCCACCGCCCACCAGCCCATCCGGGCGCGATACCCGGCGAAGGCGAAGTAGGCCAGTGCCACATAGACGGCTTGCATGGTCGTCTGCGGATGGCCGGCGGTGAAAGACAGACCGACCGCGGCACCGAAGAGCATCGCGCCGCACACCGGCCAGCGGTCAATACTGAGATGTGCGCCGATAAGCATCAACGGCAGCCACACCGTGCTTTCCAGGATGCTCACCTGGAGCATGGGGTAGGCGGTCAGATAGCCACCATAGGTGAAGATCACCGCACCGGCCAGCGCTGCCAGCGATAGCTTGAGCAGCAGGCGCAAGAAGGCGTAGGTCATCACGCTGGCAAGCCAGTAGTGGGCCATCACTTCAAGTTGAAAATCGTAAATATCCCAGTCGCCCCTGAGCAGCAGGGCGGCGATCCAGCGCGGTGGATACCATGCGGCCAATTGCAGATTGGCGGCGAACGGCTCTCCGGCGTAGTTATAGGGATTCCACAGCGGAATCTCTCCCCGGTGAATACGTTCGATCTGATAATCGGCATTGGCGAAGAACTGGACGGTGAAATCACCCTCGGTGAAGATCAGCCGGTCGTCCGGCAGGAGGACGCGCCAGAAAAAGAGCGCCCATAACAGCGTGAGCGCTCCCAGGGCCAGCAGGGTTTTTTTCATCAAACGTCGAGCAAGACTTTCACATCGAGCTTCCAGGCGATGTGAAGCGCTTGCAAGAATTCCTTAAAATCAGTCACAGAGGTGTCGTCGCGGTCGAAATACTGCATCAGGAAGGGGTGGCGGCTCTCAACATCGGCGGGGGCCGGGGTGATGTTCATAATCACATCGGCCTCCAGGTCCCGTTCAATGGCATTGAGGAACAGCAGCAGCAGTGCACCGTGATTGGGCAGGATATTCCCCACACCAAAAATCATCTCGAACAACTGGTTGCCGTCGATTTGAAATTCACCCAGGCGACGCGATGAAGCCAACCGGTCCTCAAAATACAGATCACCGGATTCGCGCAGCGGTCGCACGGTCTCACCATCGTACTTGAACTCGCGGATTCCCTGGCGCAGCAGCATCCACACTAGCGTTTCATCCGGCACCGGCAGGTTATCCAGCAGCCATTTTTCGGCAGCGGCGGAGATCGGATACTGGATATAGCCCATACAGCCGAAGGGCTGCCCGCTGCGGTTGGCCGGGCAGCCCTGGCAGTGATGGGCCACCGGTTCCAGCGCCGCTGCCTCATCCAACAAATCCTGGACGACGATGATGCGCGTTTGTTCTTCGCCGTCGGGGGTGTTGCGGGTGAACTCAAATCCCATCTCGCTGGGGGGGCGTTCATCGCCGTTCTCGCGGAACAGGCGGATGATGGTCTCGGCCCGTTCGGCCCCCTTCAGGCGCTCCATGATGCTGTAGGTGCCGATTTGCTGCTTGGGGGTGCAGCTATAATCGATAATGTAATCTATTGCCATGTTGCGTGTCCATCACTTGCGTCGCCAGCCATTGTAACGGCAAAGTCACGGGTTTGGCGAGGGGCGCAGCGACACAGCGCCCCTACGGCATCACGAATTCCACGCCCATACCGGCGATGCAGGCTGAATCGGGTGCAGCGGACGGATCGTCCAGAAAGGCCAGCGTGATGCCTACCGGGCAGTTGCCGCCATCGATGGCTCCGTGACCGACACCGGGGAACTCGAAAACGAAGCTGCGGCTCAGGGTCTCGGCGGCGATTTCACCCCAGGATGGCGGGGTGATTGGATCGAAGCTGCCGGAAAGCACCAGCGTCGGGATGTCGCTGACGACTGCCGCATCCTCGATGGCGTCGGCCACACCGGCGTCGACCCAGGTCTCGCACACGGCCAGCATCTCCTCGACGGCGATCAACTCGCTCGCGGCGATTTCGAGCGGCAGATCGGCGGCCAGCGTTTCGGCATCAGCATAGCTGTTAAAGGGCAGTTCCTCGCGGCACTCCACCGCATTGAACATACCGTCAGTATCCGAAACATCCTCCCAGAACAGCTCGAATTCCAGCCGCGCCAGACCCTCGTCATCCAGTTCATCGAACAGGTCGATCAGGTATTCGGCGTCCTCCATCTCAAAATATTCCTCGATAATCGTCGGAATGTCGTCCAGATACTCGATTTCTTCCAGCGCCATGAAGACTGTATCCGGGTCATCGAGTTCCTCGACCAGATAATAAAACTCGTCCACCAGCAGCAAGACGGGATCGTCTTCGTCAAAGTCATTCCCCGGCGGGATGCTGCCCTCATCAATGCCGATCAGTGTGTCATAACGGCTGCTCTCCATCTCCACGATCAAGCGCGGCAGATAGGGAACGAGGCGAGTGTCGTAGAAGTAGCCGAAAATTGTGGCAACCAGATCATCGCCCCGCAATTCGCCGTAATCCAATTCGGCAATCTGCTCTGGCTGATTGTTCATGCGGTTGACCAGCGCATAGAAACGCCCTTCCAGGTCGGGATAAGCCTGATTGCAGGTCGCATCGGCGGCGCAGTCATCGAACAACTGCGTGAACACGCGGTAGGTGTTGACCGGCCCTTCTTCATAGGCATCAACCACTGGCGGGTAGACCGCATCCAGGATCACGCTGCGCAGACCTTCGGGATAATCGCGCATGACCGTCAGCGCCAGCCGTGTGCCGTAGGAGACACCGTACAGGTTCCAGCTATCGTAACCGAGCGCCTGTCCCAGATCAGCTACATCGGCGGCACTGGCGGCACTGTTGTAATCGCTGATGTCCGTGCCTTCGTCGGCGAAACGATCCAGGCAGGCCAGCGTCGCGTCTTCCTGAGCTTGCATGTACGCCTCGTCGTCCAGGTCCGGGTCGATCTCGTCGATTTCGTAGCAGTAGAGGCGCGGATATGAATAGCCGGTGCCGCGTTGATCGAACAGGACAATATCGCGCCGCTGGCGGAAGGGCGAGTCATACCATAGGTCAATGCCAGAGAGCGCACTGCCGCCGGGGCCGCCTTCCAGGTAGATGATGGGGTCGGGTGCGGTGCCGCTGCCGGTGCTGTGCAGAATGGCGACCGCCAGTTCGATGTCGCCCTCATCCGGGTTGGACCGGTCTTGCGGCACGATCAAATAACCGCATTCGACCGACTCGCCCTCTGGCACCGCGAATGGACAGGCATCCGGCTCAAAGAATGCCTCTTGTGCCACCAACGGCAGCGATAGGGCCAGCAAAATGCAGACAATCAAGAATTTTCGCATTGTTTTTACCTCGCAGGCTGTGTAGTGTATGCTCAATTCTAATACAGGTTCAGGTGATCGAAACGTGAGATTACTATATATTGCTTTGATTGTCAGGCTGTTGAGCGGCTGCGGCGGCCCTTCTCTCTCGGCATACACGGGGACGGGCCCGGCGGTGTCCA
>CAYQJO010000094.1:0-11689 GCA_964417785.1 uncultured Anaerolineaceae bacterium
GTATGTAGACGAGCGGGGCTAATCGAGGCGTGAGCTATTACGATGACGAGGAAAACGTAGAACAGTACATCCAGATGGCAGATGGTTGAGATCATCGAGATCGAGCGGTACACGGAAATGGAGCCGGACGACTCCCTGTATGTGGTGGTGAAGCGACGACAATCCGATGTTAACGATTGAATCCCTCGGACCAAACATTCGCCAGTGGACCGAGGAATTCCACCCATGCATGCCAACATCACAAAAGTCATCATCGTCAACTTTGCCCAGCGCTTTCATCTCTATATCCATGCCTATGCGCTGCTCCTGGGGCAGCGTGGGCTGAATCTGCTGCAAATCAGCACCATTGAGTCGGTCGTCATCGGTATGATCTTCTTGATGGAAGTCCCCACCGGAGTCATCGCCGACCGCATCGGGCGCAAATGGTCTATCGCGGCGTCTACGGCACTCTTGATGATCGCAGAGGCGCTTTTCATCTTCGCCCAAGACTACGCCCTCTATATTTTCATCGCGCTTCTGACCGGCACCGGCTTCGCCTTCGCTTCAGGTGCGGTTGAGTCAATGGTTTACGACAGCCTGCCGCCAGATAATCGCGAGAACGCTATGAAACGGGCGATGGGGCAGGTCAACAGCATGGGCCAGATCGCCTTTTTCATCGCGCCGATCATCGGTGCCATCATCATCGGACCGGCGACGCCCGACCGTTTCGTCCTCGCCATCGCCTTGACGGCCCTGGCGTTGTTTGGCGGGCTGCTGGTCAGCCTGACACTGCAAGAACCCCCGACCGATTGGGAGACCGACAGACCGAACGCATTCGCCATCCTCCGTGATGGGGTGGCCGAACTACGCGGTAGTCCGCAGTTGCAGCGGATCGTGCTGCTGGTGGTCTTCACCACGCCTTTCACCGGCACATTGATCGGTGTTCTGGCCGCGCCCTATCTGACCGAGAACAGTGTCTCGCCAACGATGATCGGCGTGGCGTTGTCGGCAGGCAGTCTGATAGCGGCCATCACACAGCATTATGCCTACAAGGTCGAAGCATGGCTCGGCCAGGATCGGGCTATCATGGCTTTAGTGCTGCTGCCAGGGATCATGTACTGGGTGCTGGCACTGGTCGCCGGTCCGGGCCTGACACTGCTGGTGGTGATCGCCATGTACGGCACCAACGACATAAAAGCGCCGTTGTTCTCGGCCTACCAGAACACCCTCATCGGCAGCAGTCGGGCGACTGTGCTATCGCTCATCAATATGGTGGTTAACCTGTTCATCGCACTGGCGGCTCCGGTGTATGCCGCCATCGCCACACAATCGATGCCGCTGGCGTTTATGGTGATGGGCGCGGTCATTCTGGTTGCCGGATTGACGCTCCGTATACGGTCTACTTGAGACTGGATATTGCCCGTCCGCCCGGAGCCGATTACTATCTTCTGGGTTTGAACAACAGGGGACCATTCATGATCGAGGTCGAAGCGCTGACACCGCCTGCCCGCGAGCGGATTTACCGCCGCAATTTCATCTTTTTCTTGCTCGATAACATTCTGTTCAGCGTGGCGATGAATGTCATCAGCCCCACGACGGTCATACCCGACTTCGTGCGCCGATTGACCGACTCGGAAGTGCTGATCGGGCTGTCGGGCAGTCTGTTCAGCGTCGGTTTCACGCTGCCACAGTTGTTTGTCGCCCGTCACATCGTCGGTCATGCCCGCAAGAAATGGTGGTTCGTCGGCCCCAATATCCCGGTTCGTTTTGTTATCCTGATCTTCGCTCTGATTACGGTGTGGCTGGGTGCCGATCGGCCCGACCTTGTGCTGGTCGCGTTCTTTATTTGCTACAGCATCGCAGCTTTCGGCGATGGGCTGGTGGGTGTACCCTGGGCGGATATGACCGGCACCAGCCTGGACCACCGCTGGCGAGCGCGGATGTTCGGCTTCGCGACCGCCAGCACCGGGATCATCATGCTGCTGGTCGCGCCGCTGATCGGACTCATCCTGGGTGGAACGGCGTTCCCGACCAACTATGCCATGCTGTTCGCGCTGTCGGGTGTGTTGTTCGCCGTTTCGATCCTGCCCGGATTGTTCTTCCACGAGCTTCCTGGCAGCAAAGCGGTCGATAAGCGCCCATCGCTCGGTGAATTTCTCCCCGAATTGGGCCGCGTGCTGCGTGAGGACGGGCCATTTCGGGCGTTCATTCTCGTTCGTGTCTTCACCAGCCTGTTCTTGATGGCAGCCCCATTCTACATCGGTTATGCAACAGTGGACCTGGGTCTATCGAGTGAAGTAGCCGTGCCGGTGCTGCTGGCGATGCAAACCATCGGCAGCGTGAGCGGTGCGCTGGCTTATGCATGGATAGGCGCGAAGAACAACCTGCTGTACATCCGCATGGCGCTGATCGGTGCCGCCATGCTGCCGGTATGTGCGCTGCTGGCGGGAGAGATCGGGCCACTGCCGTTGTATTTCGGGTTCCTGATGTCCGGACTGGCCGCCAGTGCTAATCTTATGTCCAGCTACCTGAACTGGGTCGTCAGCTATGCCCATGCCGACGACCGCCCAATTTATGTGGGGCTATCAAACACGGTGGCAGCGGTGGTCTCGCTCATCTCGCCGTTGATTGGCGGCACCATCGCCCAGACATTCGGCTATCGTCCCTTGTTCGTCGTTTCGCTGACGATGATCCTGAGCGCGTTATTCGTCACCACCCGCTTCTTACGCAATCGGCCACCGTCGCTGGTGGCATAGGGCAGACTACTGCACACCATCCATCCAGGTCGCGATGTCGTCGATCACCTGGGCGGCGACGTTGTTAGGCGTGAAGACTTCTTGCGGTGTTTGCATCCCCTCACCGGCCATGAAGAAGTGGTTGAGCACCGGGTAACTGCGCAGGGTGACATTGGGATCGTCGCTGAAGGCATTCACCCAGGCGGTGAAGTCGTCTTCCATCGTCACCTGATAGTCGCGCTCGCCCTGGAGGACAAACAGCGGCATATCAAGTGTCTGCGCGGCGGCGACGGCATCCCGGTTGAGCAGATCGTAATAGTAGGCTGACGTCGCTCCCACCATCGGATCGGTCATATCGGAGTCGGTCTCGAGTGAGCGGACGACCGCCGCCGAGATGGTGATGGTGTCAATCTGTGCCTGTTCCTGGGTGTCGATCTCGCCGTCCTGGCTGAAAAGGTAGGTATACTGGTCGGCCATCATATCCAGCAGGAAACGTGCCGGGGGAGCCAGCATGACCACACCTGCCAGTTGGGGGTCGCGGCGGGCGATGAAGGGTGCGATCTGTGCGCCCAAACTGTGACCGATCAGGAACACATCGCTCACCTCTTCGTTGCTGCGCAGCAGCGCGACCGCCGCCAGCGCATCGGCAATCACTTCATCTTCGACCGTTAACAGCGCCGGATCGGGGGCGCTTTCGGCACCATACACCAGCGTGCGCTTGTCGTAGCGCAGCACCGCAAAGCCGTTCGAGGCCAATCCCCAGGCCAGGTCTTTGTAGGTTTTGAGTACGCCGGCATCCCCATCGCGGTTGCTGGGACCGGACCCATGCACGATGACCACGCCGGGGAAGGGGCCTTCGCCGTTGGGCAGGGTGAGCGTACCGGGCAGTTCATATTCGCCACTGGTGATGGTAACTTCCGTCTCGGTGAACGTCGCCGGGGTGGCATAAGCCGGTACAGCCCACGCACTGCTCTCAAAACCCAGCACCTCAAATTCAAACAGCAGATCGTTAATCAGGGCGTTGTAAGGGGCAAAAGCTGCCTGCGTGCCGATCTGGATCATGACGTAGGTCCGACCATCAACCATCGTACCCTGGGATGCGATGATCTCGCCGGTGGGCAGCGCGTAGATATTCTGCGTCCAGTCGAGACCGGCAGGGGTGGTGAAGCTGTTGGTCTGGACCGGCTGGGCGTCGAAATCCGCCAGAACCTGCTGGATGGCGGTCACGATGCCGGTCTGCACGTCATCCCCATCAACCGCCAGTGCATAGATGGTCAGGCTCTCATCCGGGCTGACGAACACCGCCATGTTTTCGGTACTGTTGTCGATCCATATGGGCGGAATGGGCAGACTGAAGGTCTGGTCGGCGTCCGTGTAACGTGGCATATCATCCTCCTGGGCAGCCACCAGACTGCTCGCGAGCAAAAAGACGATCAGAATAATGCGCATGGTTCTTTCCTTACCTGTGCAAAAGATGTCTCTAGCATACCGCACAATCATCAATGCTGTCGGGCGTCCGTTGGTACAAACGCCGAAGTTTCCCCCCATTTCCGAATGCACCGCAATTTGATGAAGTGCTTGACAGTCGCCCATTTCCCGTTTATAATTCAGCATAGATAAATCAATATTCACTATTGTTGAAAACAGCACAAGTTTATGGAAAGTTTACTAACAACCCCCAGTGTATATCTGGATAACGATCACCATCGGGCGTTTACTGCCCCATGGTGATTTTTCGTTTTGGAGAAGGGAGGCGCGATGGGCTGAACCGCAGGACTTTCCCGAATATTTGCTGACGCATAGAGGAGATATTATGTTACACAAGCGCACATTGACTTTGATCGTGCTGGCCCTTTTCGGCCTCACTATCGCCCTGGTCCCGACGCTGGCCCAGGACTACAACCAATCACCGGTGTTGGACGAACAGGTTGAATCCGGTGAACTGCCGGCAGTCGCTGACCGCCTGCCGGTCGAACCGATGGTTGTCGAGCCGCTGGAAAGCATCGGCGAATACGGTGGTACCTGGAATTTTGGTCTCAGTGGCGGCGGGGAGAACTTCTTCCTGTTCCGCACCATCGGGCATGAGCCGCTGCTACGCTGGACGCCTGAATGGGACAGCTGGACCTATAACATCGCCCAGGACCTGATTATCAGTGACGACTCGACCGAGTTCACCTTTGTGCTGCGTGAAGGCATGAAGTGGTCAGATGGCGAACCTTTCACCGCTGACGACATCATGTTCTGGTATGAAGATGTCGCCTCGAACGAGGAAATCAACCCGACGTTCCCCAATACGTTCACAACCGGTGGCGAGCCAGTCGTCGTCGAGAAGGTCGATGATTACACCGTCGTCTTCAAGTTTGCCGAACCCTATGGCTTCTTCCCACTGCGGATGGCAATGGGCGACGGCACGGCTCCGGTCCAATACCCGCGCCATTATCTGGAGCAGTTCCACGCAAGCTATAGTGAGAACGTAGATGCTGAAGCTGAGGATGCCGGGTTTGCGAGCTGGTCGGATTACTTCCTGGCTCAGGCCGAAAACTGGTCAAACGTCGATAAACCCAATCTATATGCCTGGAAGCTGCAACAACCCTATCCGGGTGGCGATTCGGTCATCGTTGCCGAGCGCAATCCCTACTACTGGAAGGTCGATCCCGAAGGCAACCAGCTTCCCTATATGGACCGCGTGCAGATGTTCGTGGCTGAAGAGACCGAAGCCCTGGTGCTGCGCGGCCTGAACGGTGACATCGACATGCAGGACCGCCACATCGGCAGCCTGGATAACAAACCAATCTTCTTTGACAGCCAGGAAAATGGCGATTACCGCCTGTTCAACACCGTCTCAAGCTGGGGCAATGCCTTCTGCATCTACCCCAATCTGAGCATCCCGGACCCGGTCATCAACGAAATCTTCAACAACAGAGATTTCCGCGCCGGTCTATCACACGCCATCAACCGCCAGGAAATCATCGATCTGGTTTACCTGGGGCAGGGCATGCCATCACAATTTGCACCGCATCTGGACGGCCCGTTTGCCAACGAGCAGATGTCGTTCCAGTTCACCGAATATGACCTGGACAAAGCCAACGAACTGCTGGACAACGTGCTGCCAGAAAAAGACGAACAGGGTTTCCGCCTGCGTCCTGATGGCGAGCGCCTGCTGATCACCACCAATGTTGCCTCTGGCTTCGCACCCGAACTGATCGACGGCATGGAAATCGTGCGCCAATACTGGGCCGAAGTCGGCGTTGATCTGAACGTTCAGGTCGTGGACCGCTCCATCCAGTGGGAGCGCAAGGCCGCCAACGAACTCGAAATCTTCGTGTGGCCCGGTGGCGGCGGTGGTGGTCTGGATGTGCTGTTGAACGTCCAGGCGTACTTCCCGGATCGTGGTGCTGCCTTCCAGGCTCCCGCCTGGGGCGACTGGTACGCCAGTAACGGTGCCGACGGGATCGAACCACCGGAGAACGTCCGTACCATGATGGAGATGTACCGCGAACTGGTTCAGATCGCTGACCCCGACGCTCAGATCGAACTGATGAACGAGATCGTCCAGATAAGCGCCGACTGGTTCCCGCAAATCTGCATCACAACTGCACCCGATCTGTTCGGCATCGTCAAGAACGACATGCGTAACGTGCCGGATTCGATGATCCACTCTGCGACCTATCCGAATCCTGGTCCCACCAACCCTGAAACCTACTTCTTTGTAGGCGGCGAGGGCTAGACCTCACCCCGGCCCCTCTCCAAATTGGAGAGGGGCGTTATACACCACAGACCCATCTGTAAACACGGTGTGGAGGAATAGCAGATGATCGGTTATATCATCAAACGTATCTTTTACATGGTCCCGACCTTAATGGCGATTTCGCTGGTGACATTTCTCATCATCCAGCTTCCGCCGGGCGATTTTCTGTCCACATACATCACGGCCCGCGAATCCGAAGGCGAGATCGTTGATCCAGCGGAAATTGATGCCTTGCGTCAGCGGTACGGATTGGGCCAACCGATTGTCATCCAGTATTTCGTCTGGGTCGGCAATGTGTTGCAAGGTGACTTCGGCCAATCGTTCCAGCATCGCCGCCCGGTCAGTGATTTAATCTGGGAGCGACTGGCGCTGACAATGGCGCTCTCTACCGGGTCTATCCTGCTCACCTGGGCCATCGCATTTCCCGTCGGCATCTATTCGGCGGTCAAACAATACTCCATCGGGGATTACGTTTTCACCACTATCGGCTTCATCGGCATGTCGATCCCCAACTTTTTGTTCGCGCTGATTTTGATGGTCGGTGCCTTCAAACTCTTCAACATCAGCGTCGGCGGTCTCTTCAGCCCGGATTACGCGACCGAACCCTGGAGTTGGGGCAAGTTCGTCGATCTACTGGAGCATATCTGGATACCCATCATCGTGATCGGCATTGGTGCCACCGCCGGCCAGATTCGTATTATGCGGGCCAATCTGCTCGATGAACTCCACCGGCCTTATGTCACAACCGCCCGCGCCAAAGGGCAATCAGAACTGCTGCTGCTGGCCCGCTACCCGGTACGCGAGGCGTTGAACCCCTTCGTCAGCGGTATCGGCAACGTGCTGCCGGCGCTGGTCTCCGGCTCGATCATCGTCGCCATTGTGCTGAGTCTGCCCACGACCGGACCACTGCTTTTGGGGGCGCTGCGCTCACAGGATATGTACCTGGCGGGAACCCTGATCTTGATGGTGAGTGTGTTGACGGTCATCGGTACATTGATCTCCGATATTCTGCTGGCGTGGCTGGACCCCCGTATCCGTGTATCAATGGGAAACAAATAACATGGCTGAGTCTGCTGCCAAAAACCCGATCCCCTTTGACACCGAAGAAGACGAAAGCCTTGAGGTCAACAGAGTATTCGTTGCGTCGCAAGCCACATTGATCTGGTGGCGCTTCCGCAAGCACCGGCTGGCCGTCATCAGCGGGATCATCCTCATCATGATGTATCTCATGGCGTTGTTCGCGGATTTCATCGCGCCGTATACACCGAACGATTACAGTTCCAGTCACCAGTTCGCACCGCCTATGAGCTTGCATTTACTGCTGGATACCGAAGATGGCCTGCGCTTTATTCCGCATGTCTATGCCTACAAATTCGAGCGTGATCCGGTCTCACTGAAGCCGATGTTTACAGAAGACCCGGACAACATCGTGCGTATCAAGTTCTTCACACCCACCGCTGACCCGCGCCTGCTGGCTGGCGTCTTCGAGATCAACCATTCGCTGTTCAGTGCTGATCCCGATACCGGCGAACGAATACACCTGCTCGGAGCCGACCGATTAGGTCGCGATGTCCTGAGCCGGATCATCTACGGCGCACAGTTATCGCTGTCGATTGGTCTGGTGGGTGTGTTCTTGAGTCTGGTCCTGGGCATCTTCCTGGGCGGCATCAGCGGCTATTACGGCGGCGTGACTGACAACCTGATCCAGCGCTTGATTGAATTTGTCCGCTCGCTGCCGAGTATTCCACTCTGGTTGGGGCTTTCGGCAGCACTGCCGCCTACATGGCCCATCGTCCGCATCTACTTCATGATTACCATCATCCTGTCACTGCAAGGTTGGACTGGACTGGCGCGTGTGGTACGTGGTCGCTTCCTGTCTCTACGCAACGAGGAATTCGTCATGGCGGCCCAGTTGGACGGGTCACGCGAACTCCGGGTGATCTTCCGCCATATGCTGCCTTCGTTTGTCAGTCACATCATTGCCTCGATCACATTGGCGATCCCGCGGATGATTATTGCTGAGACAGCTTTGAGCTTCCTGGGGTTGGGCTTGCGTGCGCCGGCGGTCAGTTGGGGCGTGCTGCTGCAAGAAGCCCAGGCGGTCAACGTCGTCATCGGTGCGCCCTGGCTGCTGCTGCCAGCATTAGGCGTGATTGTGGCGGTGATGGCCTTTAACTTCCTCGGTGATGGTCTGCGCGACGCCGCCGACCCCTACGGGAGATAATCATGGACGACACGATTCTCGAAATAAAAGGTCTGAAGACCTATTTCAAGTTGGACGAAGGCACCGTCAAAGCCGTCGATGGCGTTGATCTGGTCCTGAGCGGACGGGGCAAGACGTTGGGCATCGTCGGTGAGAGCGGCTGCGGCAAGAGTGTGACCGCCTTTTCCATCCTGCAACTGGTGGGCAAACCCGGCCAGATCATCGACGGCCAGATTCTTTACCGGCGTGGCAAAAATGGCGCATCCAGCGACGTGATTGACCTTGCCGCACTCGATCCGCGCAGCCGTGAGATGCGCAGCATACGCGGCGGCGAAATCGCCATGATTTTCCAGGAACCGATGACATCGCTCAGTATGATGTACACTGTCGGTTTCCAGATCATGGAGGCGATCCGCCTGCATTTCAACATCAGCAAAGATGAAGCCCGTCAGCGGGCCATCGACATGCTGGATAAAGTCGGTATTCCACGCCCGGAACAGCGGGTTGATGCTTATCCATTCCAGCTTTCCGGCGGGATGCGCCAGCGGGCGATGATCGCGATGGCGCTCTCATGCAACCCCAACGTCCTGATTGCCGACGAACCGACGACCGCGCTGGATGTGACGACCCAGGCGCAAATCCTGGAACTGATGGCCGCACTACAAGAAGAATTCGGCATGAGCATGATCCTCATCACCCATGACCTGGGGGTGGTGGCCGAAGTCTGCGACGAGGTAGTCGTGATGTATCTAGGCGAAGTGGTCGAGCAGGCCGATGTCGATTCGCTGTTCCACGATCCGCTCCATCCCTATACCCAATCACTGCTCACCAGCATCCCGGTTCTGGGGCGTGGACGCACACAACAGTTGAACCCCATTGAGGGATCGGTCCCCGATCCATTCACACGGCCCACAGGCTGCCCCTTCCATCCGCGCTGCAAAAAGCGGATCGCCGGTGTTTGCAACAAAGTGCATCCCGATCTGATCGAGATGCCCGATGGCCGGAAGGTGCGCTGTGTACTCTATAACGACATCCCGGAGGAATCCTGATGGCCGACAGCATTCTTGAACTCAATGACTTACGGATGCACTTCCCGATTCGCCAGGGCTTTTTCCAGCGGGTAATCGGTCATGTCAAAGCTGTTGATGGCGTCAATCTGGAAATTCAACCCGGTGAAACGCTCGGACTCGTCGGAGAAAGCGGCTGCGGCAAGACAACACTCGGTCGCTGCATCGTCCGTATCTACGAACCGACCGGCGGCAACATCCTGTACCAGCGCAACGGCAGCGGTGCGACCGACATCGCGTCGCTCTCAAAGAGTGAACTCATCCAGGTCCGGCGCGAACTGCGCATGATCTTCCAGGACCCGTTCTCGTCGCTGAACCCGCGCATGACGGTCTTCGACATTATCGCCGACCCGATCAAAGTGCATCGCATCGCCAGCGGCAAGGAACTGGAAGACCGCGTGGCCGACCTGCTGCGTCGCGTGGGACTCCGCCCGGAGTTTATGCGGCGCTATCCGCACGCCTTCAGCGGCGGCCAGCGCCAGCGCGTCGGCATCGCTCGCGCTCTGGCACTGGACCCGCGTCTGGTCGTGGCTGACGAAGCCGTCTCGGCGTTGGATGTGTCCGTGCGGGCGCAGATTTTGAATCTGATGCAGGAACTCCAGCGAGAATACAACCTGACCTATCTGTTTATCACACACGATCTGAGTGTGGTGGAATACATCGCGGACCGGGTGGCGGTGATGTATGTGGGCAAGCTGGTCGAGAAAGCGCCAACCGAGGAGCTTTACGCCAACCCGAAACATCCCTACACCGAAGCCCTGCTATCGGCCATCCCGGTCGCTGATCCACGCCGGCGCAAAAATCGGATCGTTCTACAAGGGGATGTGGCGGACCCATCCAATCCACCCAGCGGATGTTATTTCCATCCCCGCTGCGCCTACGCCAAAGACCGCTGTAAGACCGAAACACCGGAACTTCGGGATGTGGGCAACGGACATATATCGGCCTGCCATTTCTCAGAAGAGTTAGACCTGCAAGGGATTTAGATGCCGTCAAACAAACTCGTCCAGTCGGTCACACGCTCATTGATGATCCTGGAGCAGCTTGCCAGCGTTGATGAGGGCATGACATTGCAGCAGTTGTGCCAGGCGCTCGACCTGAAACCACCCACCATGCACAATTTACTGCGCACGCTGGTGGCGCGTGGTTATGTGGAACGGCTCTCGAGTCCGGCTCGCTACCGCCTGGGCGCGACCATGTTCGATCTGGTGGACCAGTACCGCAATCTGTCGGTCCAGCATTACGCGGCCAAAGCCGTCAGCAATGTGTTTGCCCGCTTCAGCAACATCCGCGTGACCTACTGCGAAGAGGTCGCCGGTGATGTGGTGTTGAAGCTGCGCATGACGCCGGAACGTCCCGGCGTGTTAGAACGGCCCTGGCACGCGGTTATGCTGGCCTACACCAGTGCATCGGTGCTGGTGTTCCAGGCATTCTGGCGCGGCGACCAGCAGTATTCCTACGAACAGCGCTATCCGTTCGAGTTGTACGGTCAGCACATCTGGGAGACGCCGGAGAGGGCCAAAGTTTTCCTGGAAGATGTTCGCCAGCGCGGCTACGCGGCACCACCGGTCAACAAAGCCGGGTTGTTCCGGGCAGCCGTGCCGGTCTTCACGCCCGATGGACATACCATCACCGGCGCTCTGGGTGCGGCTTTTACCGTGCAGGATGTACCGGACCCGGACAACATGAAGCATGCCGTCATCGACTGCTTGCAGGATACGGCACATCAATTTGTAACCAGCCACTAAATAGGAGGACCTGTGTACCTGGAAATCGCACGTAGAGCATTCAAGAAGCACGTCGAAACACATGATATGGCGCATTACACCGGGATTCTGTCGCTGCATGCCTATGCACGTCTGGCTGTCATCACAGGGGATGCGGACATGCTGGCCGAAATCCGCGATCACCTGATGCCGTTTGTGCGCGGCGATGTGACTTTCAAATGGTCAAACTT
>CAYQJO010000094.1:11789-15444 GCA_964417785.1 uncultured Anaerolineaceae bacterium
GCGATCACCTGATGCCGTTTGTGCGCGGCGATGTGACTTTCAAATGGTCAAACTTTAGCAATTACTTTTGCGGTGGCCTCGGAACAGCCTTCCTCTACTGGCAGGGTAAACTGCCGGAAGCCGAGGCCACCCTGCGCCACTATGCCGAAGACACGGTGAATAACGCCGTCCGCGACGATGACGGCATCCTCAGTATGCCCAATAAACCGCGCAACGACATGATCTGGATTGACGTGGCTTTCGCCGTGACACCCTTTCTGCTCTTCTGTGGTCTGGCGTTCGACGAGGACCGCTATATCGAAGAGGGGTTCCAGCAGACGAAGAAGATGGTCGATGTACTGCGCGATCCTGAAAACGGTCTGCTGCACCAGGCACGCGGCTTTGCCGGGCCAGGCGTCATCACCGAGGATCATTGGAGCCGGGGCAACGGTTGGGGCATATACGCCCTGGCAGAACTGGCGAACTACCTGCCGGATGATGATCCGCGCCGCCCGGCTGCCGAGAAGATGCTGGTCGATCTGATCGTGGCCTGCCTCAACTACCAGGACGCTCAGGGCATGTGGCACCAGGAGATCACCGATCTGGACCGCTCCTATGTCGAGACTTCCGGCACTGGCCTGATCCTATACGCCATCGGTGTCGCGCTGGAAAAGGGTTTAATCGACGACCGCGAGCCGTTCGAGCGCGGTCTGAAAGGCTATCTCGACTATATCCGTGACGACGGTTCGGTGTATCATACCTGCCGGGGCAATCTGGCTCCGGGGCAGGGGACCATTCTCGACTACAAAGCCGCACCCCCGGTACTCAACGATACACATGCCTTCGGCCCGGTGACTCTGGCATACGGCCAGGCCATACAGATTTCAAAATAAGGGACAATCATGACGGACGACAAGAACGGCAGCACGACAGGCATGAAGCTGGATCAGCTAAAGGAAGCCCGAACGCTCAAGCCACTCGAACCTTTCCCAATCCCGGATGAGGAACTGGTCGAGCGTTACGAAAAGTTGTTTACGGCAGCCATCAACGATGTGCTGCGCGAGCGCAATTTGCTCTATCAGACACTCCCCAACAACATTATGCCGCTGCGCGATGAGATGAAAGTCGCCGGAATCGCTTTCACCATCAAGGGCAGCAAGAGCCTTGAAGTCAAAGATGAGATGGAAGAACGCGCCCGGATGCTCGACTCCATACCGGCCAACTCGGTCATCGCCTGGGATACCAGCAGCGATGACGAGTCGGCCCAGTGGGGTGAGGTCATGACGATGGCTGCTGTACGCAAAGGCTGTCGCGGTGCAGTGGTCGATGGTGGTGTGCGCGATACCGACCGGGTGTTGTCGCAGAACTTTCCGGTGTTTATCAAGTACCGCACCTCCAACGGCATGTTGGGACGGTTTCGCATTAGCGGGTGGCAGCTTCCGATTCAGATCGGCGGCGTGTTCATCAATCCTGGCGATGTGGTCTTTGGCGACATCGACGGTGTGATTGTTGTACCGCGTGCCATTGCATATGAGGTCTTACTCCGTGCCGAGGAGATCGCCGCTGGCGAGTCCGAGATCAAGCGGTGGCTCCGTGAGGGTATGACCACACAGGAGGTCGTGGATCGGGGTGGTTATTTCTAATCTCGCTGAACATGCTGGGCGGTATGTATGCCGCCCGTTGAAATAGATGCTACATAAAAACCCAGGAGGGAAATCATGTCTGATTTGAGCAATAAGGTCGTCGTCGTCACCGGGGCTGCCGGTGGCATGGGGCAGGCGATTGTAAAGATGTTGGCCGAGGCGGGCGCGAAGCTCGGTCTGGCCGATTTGAATGAAGACGCGCTGACGAAAGTCGCCGGAACCGAAGTCGTCGTTCAGCCAACCGACGTGACCGATGATGCCCAGGTGAAATCGTTCTTTGATGCGGTCAGTGAGAAATTCGGCAAAATCAACGCGGTGATTAACCTGCCGGGCATGAGCATCGCGGCCAGAGTGGCCGATATGCCGGTGGAAGACTACGACAAAATCATCGATGTGAACCTGAAAAGCGCGTTTCTGGTTGCCAAGTATTTCGTGCCGGTGGCGGCTCCCAGCGCCCAACTCATCTACATGAGTTCGATGGCGTCGCGGCGGGCCAATCCCAACGCACCGGTTTACTGCGCAGCCAAAGCCGCCGTGACGATGCTGGCGGAAGGTCTGGCACTGCAACTGATGAATGACGACATCCGCGTGACCGGACTGCGACCGGGACCGACCAATACCGATGGCTTTTGGGGGACGCGCCCGGTGCCTCGCGAGAAGTTCATGAGTACCGGCAATATCGCTGAAGTGGTGCGCTTCGTGCTGACCCTGCCGGAACACATCGTCGTGCATGAGATGGCGTTTGAGTCATTCGCCTTCTTCAAGAAGTAGGCGGCCATGTCCATCTTTCTGCTGGATCACGAACGCGAACTGATTCACGAGCATAAATCACGGGAACCGCTAAACACCTACTATTGGGCCTTGCTGCGACGGGTGCAAAAACGAGCCTCCATGCCCGGTTTGATGGACCACACAACGACGGTCGAATTCTGGCACGCCACAGCCGAGTACATCACCGAAGGAGCCATGATCTATGCGGTGACAAAAGATGACACGGTTGGGCGCTGGGTGCGTGATGTGACCCTCAGCATTGTCCGGCGGTCAACTGACGATTGGGTCGGACCCTTCTTCCGCGATCACACCATCGATCCACCCATCGGACACCTGGAGACAGCCCATCTATCGTTGGCGGCAGCAGTGGCACTTGACCTTGCGCCTGAGGTCTTCACCGATAGCGAACTGCGCGAGATCGAAGCCAAATTGCGCGAAGAAGCCATCCCGTTGTGCCTGCGCTGGATCGAACGGTGCGGCCATCTCGCCAACTGGTACGCCATCATGAATTTTGGTATAGCGACGGCTGCGGCAGTGCTGAACGACCGTGAGTCTATGGATATTGCCGCCCACAATTATGGCGTCAGCGTGCAGGCATTCCAGCCAGACGGCAGCTACACCGAGTCGCTGCAATACAGTAACTACGCCGCCGAAGGCATGATGTTTACCTACGAGGCACTGGTCCGGCGCGATCCAGCCTATAAGGACAGGCTGTCCAATGTACCCATGAACGCCCGTTGGTATGCTTACAGCTTCTTCTACAACAAGCCGCTGACCGAATGGGGACAATATCCGGTCCCGCGTGCAGCCAACTTCAACGATGCAGCAGCGGTTCACCGTCCCTCTGGCGATGTCCTGCTGCATTATGCGTATCGGCTCAAGGACGAAGCACCGGAAGATGCGGGGATCGCCCGCTGGCTGTTCGATACCGTCTACCCAGCTCCGTTTGACCAGATGCCCTACGACCTGATGAGCTTCGGTCTGGTCAACCATTTTGGCTTCCTGACCCTGCCGTTCCTACCACAGGCATGTGAACCCCTCTCGCCAGAAGCCGCCAACTTGCCGACCATCAAGCACTTTAGCTGTGGCGATACGCTGGTCCGCGATCAGTGGGGTGGTCGGACGGTGTTGGCCGTACACGGTGGCAGCGATCCGTATTATGGTCCCGGCCACTTGCACGGCGATCTGAACAGTTTCATCCTGGCTCATAACGAAACCCGACTGCTGGTTGATCCCGGCCACTCCTGTTACCGCAACCTCCT